>NZ_JBMLRC010000475.1:0-40766 GCF_049241225.1 Emticicia sp. | reverse complement strand
CTCAATAACTAAACTTATCTTTCCATTTATTGATTGGTTTTTCAATCAGATACCATGAAATCGTGGAAATTATGACCGTAACAGCATAAAGGAAGATGATTTTCAAAACCATATTTTCTTCTATTACCGGCAATTTATTAAGTATCTTCACTACAGGGTTTGATGGAGAGTTATGGTAATGATTATAAATAAATTTATGGTAGATATAAATTCCGTAGCTGATTCGACCCAAATAAACCGTTGCTTTGTTTTCTAACACACTTTTCGTGACGCCACTAAAACCATAAACGGCATTTCCGACCATGAAAAGTGAGAAAAACGACTCGAAAAGGCGTAGAAAAACTACCGTGATAATATTATGTCCATCGGGAAATTGCTTGCCCCAAAGTACGATTCCGATGTATAAAAATAGACTAACCGCCAACCAAACCTTGTTAGTTACAAATTTCTTCACTGCTTCATTTTTATGAAAATAGAAATAAGCAAATAGCCCACCGATTCCGAAAGCATCTAAGCAAGTTGGCATTAGCACGTATGGTGTCATCCAAGCAGTGCCATTGAGGAAGAAAAACAATCGAAGCCCAACTGATAAAGCAATAAAACCAAAGAGAATTTTAGGCAACAAACGAGCCGATAAAAAGAAAACTATAAACGGAAAAAACAAATAAAATTGCTCTTCAACGGCCAATGACCAGAGGTGGTCGCTCGAACCCATCCAAGTTTGCTTGATGGCGATGTACATATTGGTCGTGTAGGTGAGATACCACCAAATTTTTTCACGAACTGGCTCAACATTCCAAATAAACAAGGCCAAAATAGTGAGATAATAAATCGGAAAAATCCTGACTGTTCGACGAATGTAAAATTGTTTCAAAGAAAACTTATGCGATCGACCTAAACTCTCATCTTTTTGGCGAGCCTGCAATAGAATGCGAGTAATCAGAAAGCCACTCAGCACAAAAAACATACAAACCCCCAAATAACTAATCGGAAACTGCAAGACATCGCCCGACCAGTGGTCAATCAAAACCATCGTTACCGCCAAAAAGCGAAGCCCATCTAATTGTCTTAAATATGAAGTGTTTGTGGTTGTTTGTGTCATTATGAGAGAATTATCTTACCAATTTTGCTTAGGTCTAATTTTTTCAATTGCTTGAATATCAAGTATTTGATTACTCCAAGAAATATTTTTAGTATTGTTTTCTACTACTACTACTCCAACACGGTATTTACCCGATTGAATATATAGTTTACTGATTTCGGCTGTAAAGTTATCAATTTTGAGTTGATTATTTATTAAAAAGTCACGTTCGAGGTAGGCTTTCATACCCAGGGGCTTGATGTGTGAGGGATATAAATAAATATTTTTATCTGATTTAAGGATAAAATACAAACCCGAGGCAGCATCGGAAAAATCAAATTTCTCTCCATTATGAGTTCTTACAATCTCATAACTTTCTGATTTAGGAATTATTTTTAAGTCATTCAATGAGCTGTCTTTTACCTGCCACATTTCATCAATAATCGAATCGTAGAAAGTTTTTTCGGGTTGTTGTAAAACCTTCATTATTCCACCATTAGGAAATGATTTATCGCTGTATTGTTGTTTGAATTGGTCGGTTATACGTTCTTGATTCAGATATTTAATGTCTTGATAAACAGTTAGATAAGTGTAAAAGTTAAACCCAATACTCAAGCCAATACCCAGCTGAATAAAGTTATTTTTATATCTTGCAGCCAATGAATTGTAGGTTACCAAATAAAAAATAACTACCGATAGCACCGAGTAAATTTTGTATTTACTTGTCATTAATATTTCAATACCATACGATATACGGGCAATCGCAATTCCAACACTTGTTATACCGATAAAAGCCAAGCAAGCTAACAAAAACAGGTCGGCTGTGCGTTGCGACAAGCGGAACGCCGCCCGATTGTATTTATTGAATATAACTTGATAGGCAAATAAACAAACAAATATCAATAAAAATAAGCCAAAAGCCATAGCTAAATCTAAGTGTTTGGCTGGGGCAATGGCTGATGAATCAAGTACACTTCCGAAAGTAGCTAAAATACCTTTGAAGATAGTTTTAAAATCAGAAAAGTCGGTTTTTACTACATTATCAGGATTTTTCTGGAACCCATAAAAAAAGCCAAGAACAAATACCAAAGAACTACTCAACCAAATGAAAAGTTGCTTTTTTCGTTGTTGAACAAGCAAAGTTAGGCATCCAATGAGTGGAATAATGATACCATTGCTACTCGTAAAAACACCAAAGAAGCATGAAAATAAAGCCAGATAAAAGTAATGTTTATATTTGTTTTCAACGGAGAAAACAAGCCAGTAGAAGGTCAGAAATGCAAAGAAAATCACTCCGAAATTCTGCACCGATGCCATTCCCCAAAATGTGTTTTCAAACAATCCTACATTGAAAAAAATAAAAGAAACAGGTACGAATGCAAGTAGGGGAGAATTGTATTTTTCTGATACTTTATAAAAAAGAAAAAGAATTCCGAGCAAAGCGATAATACCTATAAACATTAGGCTTTTTAGATTGAGCGTTTCTTGTAAAAGAAAAACGACCCAAGCCGAAAGACGAGTAAGTAAAATTCGATGCTCGTTGTGCTGAGAAAACAATAATTTTATTTTTTGAAAGACAGCATCTGTCTCAGTCATTTGAGCCAGTGTATTCCTGATAGCGAAATCATCCCAGTGTGGAATATTGACGGCATATTTTTGAAATACGAAATAGAATACTGCAATCGGAAATAAAATTAAAATAGTAGCAAGTAGGTTTTTGATAGAAAGGTTTGGCACTTGAAAAATGAATAATAATAATGAAAAATTTCTAAAGTTTTAGAATCGTAAACTCTACACGACGATTTTTTTTGCGAGTTTCTTCGGTTGCATTACTCGCAATCGGTTTCGATTGTCCCCAACCTTTTGTCTGAATCCGTTTCGCTTCTATTTGGCCTTTTTCTACCAAATATTTCTTTACTTCATTGGCTCTATCTTGCGAAAGTTTCACGTTTAGCATCATGTTTTCATCGCTACCGTCGGTGTGTCCTTCAATGATAACCTCCATTGTTGGGTACTCTTGCATCAATTCAATGATACGATTGAGCTCAGGGTAAGAAGCAGGTAAAATGTCAAACTTACTTTGGTTGAAGAAAAGATTATTCAAAACCATTGTTTGCCCTTCTTTTACCGGAATTAAGTTGATATTCTTCTTAATTTCTCTAAATCGACGGTCTTTTGTAAGGTCAAGGCTTTCGCTGATACTGATAAAACCTTTCTTCGAAGCATTCAAACTGTATGCTTTTTTGAGTGGCACTACCATTTTATATTCTCCAGTTTCGGGGTCAAATTCGGCCACGATTCGGTCTTTGCTTGTACTATCATTTAACAATTCCATCACAACCTCAGCAGCTATTGTCTTTTTATCTAAGGCATTCAAGACTGTTCCTGAAATAATCGCAACTGGGTCGGGCTTAATCGAAGGAAAAAGCTTAATACGGAAAATATCTTCTGCTCCAATTGAGCGTTCTTCCGAACTCAAATAAGCAAATTCACCCGAAGCTGGAATAGTGAAATAACCATCCCATTTTGAGGTATTTATCAGATCTCCAATATTTTCGGGTTCGCTCCAATTTGTCCAAGTACTGTCGAGACGGCGGCTCAGAAAAATATCGTTATCGCCATAACCCGGGAAACCTGCCGTTGAGAAATAAATAGTTTTTGAGTCGGCCGCAACAAATGGCGTACTCTCACTTTCAGCTGTGTTGATTGTCGAACCCATATTAATAGGCTTCGACCAAACTTTGTCTTCTCTCAAAAACGACACATACAAATCTTTTCTTCCTTTTGTATCTTTTCGTTGACAAGCAATCACCAGTACTTTGCCGTTGGGGGCAAGTGTAAATTCTGTATAATCGCTCAGATTTGAGTAGTCAATAATCTTTTCTTCTTTCGGAAACTCCCAGCCAGTTCGGGTTCTTCTTGATTTAGACAAACCAGGTTTGAAAGAACCATCTGTCATATAGATATTTACTAAATAAATAGTTTTACCATCGGCCGAGATCGTAGAAACGGCGTTATGTTCGGGCGTATTGATGGGTTCTTTGATGTTTTCAGCTTCTCCCCAAGTGCCGTCGGGCATCATTTTAGAAACCCAAACATCTTGAAGTTTTAGTTTACCAATATTTTGGTCGTGGCTTTCTCTCGTAAAAAATAATGTTTTTCCATCTGGTGTAATAATTGGGGCAACTTCTCTTACTCTAGAATTAATGCTTTTACCCAAATTCTCTTTAATAATTTCCTTTGGAATATCTTTTGCAAGATTTATTTTAGCTTCAAATGGCAAATCAATTTCCGAAATACCGATAGCATCTATTTGATTATAGCCTGGTATTTTGGCGGGAGCAACAATTAATTTTATGGCATGAACTTTATATTCAGTCTGCGGAATAATGATATTCCACATTCTACCTTTTTCGGTGGGCCCATCTTCTTTGTTTTCGTGAATGATATATTCTCTATCAGTAGAGTCATACGCCAAAACTCGCACAACTGCCCCAGCACCCCAATTTTCGGCAATGCTCACTTGTTTGATTCTAACAGGATTTTCAAAGCCCACTTTTATATATTCTTCGGCATAAGTATCTGCTCCTGCCGATGACCAAGCACACACACTTTCTCCTTTTTGTGGTAATTTATTAGGGCTGCCCAAAACCTGAATTGCTCTATACTGTGGCCCTGGATTATTGGCATCAACTCTTTCCGACGAAAAGCCCAATACTTTACTTGCCCATTGGATTTTGGGTTGTGCGGAAGCTGAAAATGATAAAATTAATAAATAAATTATAATGCGAATCTCTGGTTTCATGTCATGATAGTACTTAGCATTTGATTTTAAGTATGGATTATAGTAGAAATTTGTAAAATAAATCTTATTGACGAGTAAGAATAAATTCTTTTTTAATCACAGTAAAGGAATTAAAATTTGATAAATCTGTGACTGCTTTCAAAGGTTTAAAATTTTTATTTGAGATTGTTAATTGATAGCTATGTTGCACAGGTATAATCAACTTAAATTCTCCTGTGTCGTCATCAGATTCTATTGAAAAAGATGTATTCTTATCTAAAGATTCTACAAAAATACTGGCTTTTATAGGCTTATCATCAATTTCACTTTTGATTACACCTGAAAGTATAGCGACAGGCTCAGGTTGAATTGAAGGAAATAATTTTATCCTGAAAATGTCTTCGGCTCCAATTGAATTCTCTTCCGAACTTGTATAAGCGTAATCTCCAGTCGCTGAAACAGTAAAATACCCATCCCATTTTGGTGTGTTAATCGCATTGCCAAGGTTCAATGGCTCGCTCCAATTTGTCCATGTACTATCTAAACGATGGGTCATGAAAATATCATTATCGCCATAACCTGGAAGTCCGCTTGTTGAAAAGTACAAGGTTTTAGTGTCTGCTGCTAAAAAAGGTGTACTTTCATTTTCCGCAGTATTTATTGTGTTACCCAAATTTATAGGTTTAGACCATGTACTGTCATTTTCGAGGAACGAAACATATAAATCCTTTTGACCAAACGTGTCTTTACGTTGAGCAGCAATTATCAAAACTTGTTCATTTGATGATATACTAAATTCTGTGTATGAACTGGTTGTGTAGTAATCTTTTAGCTTAACTTCTTTTGGGAAACTCCATTTCCCATCTTGAAATGTAGACTTTGAAAGACCTGGTTTGAATGTATTATTTGGTAAATAAACATTCAAAAGATAAATTGTTTTTCCATCTAAAGATACAGAGGTAAGAGCATTATGCTCATCAGTATTAATGGGAGAACCGATATTTTTAGCTTCAGACCATTTATTCTCGTTGATGCTTTCAGCCATCCAAATGTCTTGTAATTTGTACTTACCAATATTTTTTTTATGAACCTCTCTTGTGAAGAAAATTCTTTTTCCATCATTACTAATTATTGGGGCCACTTCTCGTGTATCGGAGTTGATACTTTTACCCAAATTTTCTCTTATAGTTTTTTTCGGTAAAGCGTCAGGTAAATTGAGCGTATTATCCAATTTTGTATTTTCACCTGAAATACCTATAGCATCTATCTGATTAAATCCATTTACCAAATTTGGATTTAGAATAATTTTGACTGCATGAACTCTGTAATTTGTTTTAGTAATTGAAATATTCCAAAATCTTCCTTTTGCTTCAATAGTATGGTTGTTGTTCTCATGAATAAGATATTCTGTATCGGTAGAATCATAAGCAAAAACTTGTGTGATTGCTCCAGGATTTAGGTTTTCAACTATGATTATATTTGAAGTAATTGCAGGAGTTGCAAAAGCCACTTTTATAAATTCATTTTTATAATTATCCGCTTTCTCAGTTGACCAAGCAGCAGAAGTATGTTGAAAGGTATATGTATTTGGCTTTCCCAAAACCTGAATAGCTCTATACTGTGGCCCTGGATTATTGGCATCAACTCTTTCCGACGAAAAGCCCAATACTTTACTTGCCCATTGGATTTTGGGTTGTGCAATGATGGTTTCGGCTGAAAAAAGGACTAATAGGAGTGTACCAAATTGTAGTAATGAGGTAATAGTAGAAGATTTACGAGAAGGCACATCTTGAGTGAAAAACATTTTCTTTGGGATAATCACTGTTTTTTGCTCTATTTGGGTTAGTTTTTTTTGTTGATAGCGAAAGTATACAATTTTATTAGACTATCAAAATTACCAACGCACAGAATGATGCTTTTATGCGGGTTTTTTACAAAATTCAACAATTATCATGGATAGTTTGCTTATCATCAGGCAATTACTGTCAATAATTGTAAACTTTTAAATGCATTTTTTATGATTACTTTTCATTTAACGTTTCATTAACAAAATAATCTTCTAAAAATTCAACAAATACTTTCATTCTTACGTTTTGTTTACGAATTTAGCAGATGAATTCGGAAAACGACCGCATCAACGGTTCGATTTAATTAATATTTAAAAGCACATAGTAAAATGAAAAAATCACTCCTGACCGTTGCGGTTGTACTTGGCATTGCATCAGTATCAAAAGCACAGACAAAAATTCCACCAGATATTGAGAAGTTACTTCAAAAAAATACTTGTTTAGCTTGTCATAAAGTTGATACTCGTTTGGTTGGGCCTGCGTATAAAGAAGTTATGCAAAAGAAAAAATATAAGCCTGAGCAAATCGTAGAGTTAATCTACAAACCAAACCCTAAAAACTGGGAAGGGTACCCGCCAATGGCTGCTTTAACTAATGTTCCGAAAGACGAAGCATTGAAAATTGCTAAATGGATTACGACTTTGAAATAATGTAAAGAAAAAGCCTCTGCTGAATACTCAATAGAGGCTTTTTTATATGTTTCTAGTTGTCATCATTTTCTTTTTCAACCGATTTGTTATCTTCATCAACAATTACAAATACGGTTTCTCCTGTTTTTTTCATCAGATATTTTTCACGAGCAAATTTCTCCATTGATTTGTGGTTGCCCATTACTTCTCTTTCTTCTTCCTTTACTTTTTTTAGCTCTTCAACATAATATTCTTGTTGATTTTCTAAGTCAGATAATTTTTGCCAAAGCCTGAATTGTGCTACAAGATTGCTACCATCGAAGAATAAAACCCAAATTAAGAGGCCAAGGAGTGTAAATACATAAAATCGATATTTATGCACGAATTTTGGTACGTAGATTTTCATTGTTAGGAAATTTTTAAAGCACGATTGTAAGCCAAAAGTAGGAAAAACAAAAAAGTCTGCCAACATTTTGGCAGACTTTTTTGCAAAACTCCCCTTTAGGGGTTGGGGGTTAGAACTTCAATCCTGGGAATGTAGCCGCCGAACCTAATTCTTCTTCGATACGAAGCAATTGGTTGTATTTAGCCATACGGTCAGAACGTGAAGCCGAACCAGTTTTGATTTGACCAGTATTCAATGCTACTGCCAAGTCAGCGATTGTTGCGTCTTCAGTTTCACCCGAACGGTGCGACATGATGCTCTTATATTTGTTTTTATGAGCTAAGTTTACAGCATTGATTGTTTCGGTTAATGAACCAATTTGGTTTACTTTTACCAAAATAGCATTAGCGATTCCTTTATCAATACCTTCTTGTAAACGCTTCACGTTTGTTACGAATAAATCGTCACCAACCAATTGGCATTTGCTACCAATCAATTTAGTTTGTTCAGCCCAACCAGCCCAGTCGTCTTCTGCCATACCATCTTCGATTGAGATGATTGGATATTTCTCAACCCAAGTAGCCCAATAAGCAGCCATTTCAGCCGAATTCAATTGTTTGCCATCAGATTTCTTGAAAGTGTAAAGACCTGTTTCGGCATTGTAGAATTCAGAAGCAGCAGCATCCATAGCGATGAATACATCTTCACCTGGTTTGAAACCAGCTTTCTCGATTGATTGCAATACGATTTCGATAGCCTCTTCGTTTGATTTGATGTTTGGTGCAAAACCACCTTCATCACCAACGTTTGTAGAATATCCTTTAGATTTCAATACTTTTTTCAAAGTATGGAAAATATCAGTTCCCATTTGTAGAGCGTGCGAGAATGACTCAGCTTTTGCTGGCATTACCATAAACTCTTGGAAATCAATTGAATTGTCGGCGTGAGAACCACCATTCAAGATGTTCATCATCGGCACTGGCAAAGTGTTGGCGTTTACACCACCTAAGTAGCGGAACAACGATAAACCTGCTTCGTGAGCAGCTGCTTTTGCTACTGCCAACGAAACACCTAAGATAGCATTTGCACCTAAGTTTCCTTTATTTGGTGTGCCATCGAGGTCAATCATGATTTGGTCAATCAAGTTTTGTTCGAAAACATTTGCTCCGAGAAGTTCAGAAGCGATAGTTTCGTTTACATTCTTAACTGCTTTCAAAACACCTTTGCCTTGATACACTTTTGAATCATCATCACGTAACTCAACGGCTTCGTGAACACCTGTCGATGCACCTGATGGCACAGCGGCACGCCCTAAGTAACCGTTATCAGTTAAAATATCAACTTCGATAGTAGGATTTCCTCTTGAATCGAGAATTTGTCTTGCGTGTACTCTAACAATTTGGCTCATAAGTTAAAACTTGTAAGTATTAGGTATTTTGGTTATAAAAAATATTGGAATTGTCCAAAAAAGCAATATTTTCTTTGGTAACAACTGTAAAATTAGTCAATTTTTCAGAATGGGGCAAATTGTATTGTCATAATTATAGTTTAAGTTGTGTCAACTTTGAAAATTAATACAACCTTAACATTCATTGCCGTCTGCTTTAGCTGACGGTAAAAAATAGAAAATCGACTTGACTTTAGTCAAAAATCGTTGTGATTTAGGCTAAAGCCAATTTTGTTTTGATTCAACATCCGTCAGCTAAAGCAGACGGCAATGAAATAAATGTATATGCTCGAAAAAGTTTTTTAAACAATATTCATTGTTTGTTCTTTGATTTTTTCCAATTCGTCTTTCATTTGCACTACCAATCGCTGAATGACCGAATCATTGGCTTTCGAGCCGATAGTATTTACCTCACGGCCAATTTCTTGGGCAATAAAGTTGAGTTTTTTACCATTTGAGGCAATTTTTAACTCTTGTACGAAATATTCTAAATGGTTTTTCAAACGTACTTTTTCTTCCGAAATATCAAATTTTTCGACGTAATAAATCAATTCTTGTTCAAAACGATTTTTATCAAAAGTGTCGCTCGATGACCATTCTGCAACTGCTTTCTCGATACGTTCACGTACCACAGGAATACGTTTTGGATCTTGCTCTTCAACCTGCGAGAGAAGCGAAGCTATACTCTGTATGTATTCTGCAAATTTAGCCGCCGTATTGCTTCCTTCTTGCGTGCGGAATTCTTTACATTTGGCAATGGCCTGATTAATAGCACTTTTCATTAAATCCCACTCAGCTTTTGCATCTACTTCGCTCAAAGAATCGGTATTATAAGCATTGGGCATCATGGAAGCCATTCGCAATAATTCGGTTGGGCTTGGCTCAAAACCTAATTCGAGGGCAGTTGCTTTTAGGTCTTTGAAATATGCCTTAATTAACGGGCGATTCACGACCGTGGCAGCACCAGACTCATCTTTAGGCACCACATTCATTGTGAATTCTACTTTTCCACGCTCAAGTTCGGCAGTAAGGATATTTCTTATTTCGATTTCTCTTTCTGAATAAGTACGTGGAATTCGGCAATAAATATCAAAAAACTTAGAGTTTAACGATTTGATTTCGACAGTTACAGCGATTTTGGCATTCTCGACAGTTGCCGAGCCAAAACCAGTCATTGATTGCAGCATAATATAATGAGTGAATGATAGAATGAGCGAATGATAGAATATTTGTAGGGCTAATCCTCAAAATATACAAAGCTCGCAGTTATATCCAATAATTGGTATAAATTTTAAGCAAATAACGTAAAAATATAGCATAGTTGAGATAAATTTTCTCACAGAATTTATATTTTATTTAATCGTTTGTTTTTTCTACAACCTAAACCTTTAAATATTATACGACAATTCTATTAAAAAACTGTAATTTTGCACTTTAGTAGAACAAGTTTCCAACTTGTTTATAATAAACACAGTATAATAATTCATGAATATCGAACAATCATTAAAAACTGCCATAAAAGAAGCACTTTTGGCATTATATCAGGTAGAAGAAGAGGTGGTTTTGCAACCAACCAAAAAAGATTTTGAAGGAAACTACACTTATGTTGTATTTCCGTTGGTTAAGTCTCTCCGAAAAAATCCTGCTGAATTGGGTAATGCCATCGGTCAACACATTAAGGATAACAACGATTTTATCAGTAGTTTTAATGTTGTTCAGGGCTTTTTGAATATTGTTCTGAATGATTCGGTCTGGATTGATACCCTCAATGCTATTTTGGCCAACGAAAATTTTGGTGTTTTACCATCAAACGGCCAGTCGGTGATGGTAGAGTTTTCTTCGCCAAATACTAATAAACCACTACACTTAGGGCATTTACGTAATAATTTTTTGGGAGCAGCCGTTTCTAATATTTTATCTGCGGGTGGCTTTGATGTTGCCAAAACTTGCTTGGTCAATGACCGTGGCGTGCATATTTGTAAGTCGATGCTGGCTTATCAGAAATTTGGAAATGGTGCAACGCCCGAATCTTTGGGTATCAAAGGCGACCATTTGGCGGGTAAATTTTATGTGGAGTTTGATAAGGCCTACAAAGCTGAAATCTCACAATTGATGGCCGAAGGGAAAACCGAAGAAGAAGCCAAGAAAACTGCTCCATTGATGCTCGAAACCCAAGAAATGTTGCAAAAATGGGAGCAAGGCGATGCCGAAACAATGGCGTTGTGGAGAAAAATGAACGATTGGGTTTTTGAAGGATTTGCCGAAACTTATAAAAAAATTGGGGTTTCGTTTGATAAAGTATATTACGAATCAAACACTTATCTGCTCGGGAAAGATTTGGTTGAGGAAGGCCTGAAAAATGGTGTTTTCTTCAAAAAAGAAAATGGTAGCGTTTGGATTGATTTGAAAGAAGAAGGACTCGACGAGAAATTGGTACTTCGTGCCGATGGAACTTCGGTTTACATTACCCAAGATTTAGGCACAACCGATTTGAAATTCAACGATTATCACAACGATAAGTCGATTTGGGTAGTGGGCAATGAGCAAGATTATCATTTTCAGGTGCTTTTTGCGATTATGAAGAAACTCGGTCGTGCGTATGCCGATGGCTGTTATCACCTAAGCTATGGCATGGTTGATTTGCCGTCGGGAAAAATGAAATCTCGTGAAGGAACGGTAGTTGATGCCGATGAATTGGTAGCCGAAATGATTGAAACCGCCGCCGAAACTACTCGTGAACGTGGCAAAATTGATGACTTTAGCAAAGAAGAGGCCGAAAACCTTTTCCAAATGCTGGCTTTGGGTGCTTTGAAATACTTCTTATTGAAAGTTGAACCGAAGAAGCGTATGCTCTTTAATCCTGCCGAATCAATTGATTTTCAAGGAAATACAGGGCCTTTTATTCAATATACACACGCACGTATTTGTTCGATTCTACGCAAGGCTGAATCTCAGAATGTGCCAGTAAACAAACAAGTAAAAGCAGTAGAGTTATTAAAGCCAGAATCTGAATTGGTTTATCTTTTGAACGAATATCCAACTGCCGTCAAGAAAGCAGGAGATGAGTATTCGCCAGCTGTAATTGCCAATTATGTATATGATTTGGCCAAAACATTCAATCAATTCTATGCGGAAGTGTCGATTATGAACGAAACCGATAACGACAAACAACAATTTAGATTATCATTAATAAAAGCAGTTGCCGAAACAATTAGTAAAGCTACAGGGTTATTAGGAATACAAGTTCCAACAAGGATGTAATCAAACTATGAAAAAGAAATTCATTTTCGTTACAGTTTCTATCTTAACACTGACAAGTCTTATGAGTTTTCGTCTAATCAAGATGCTTTTTTCTGACAAGAAAATGGTAGCAGTAAAACCCGCAAATGTTATGGCAAAAGGTTCGTTTTACGATTTCAAATTGAAGTCGCTCGATGGCAAAGAAACCATTGATTTTTCAAAATATAAAGGTAAAAAGGTGGTGGTAGTAAATACTGCTTCTGAGTGCGGTTACACGCCACAATACGCTGATTGGCAGGCTTTTCATAAAGAACATGGCGATAAAATAGTAGTCTTGGGTGTTCCTGCTAATAATTTTGGTGGTCAAGAACCTGGTAGTAACAAAGACATTGCTACATTTTGTCAGAAAAATTACGGAGTAACCTTCCAAATGCTTGAAAAAGTAAGTGTTGTTGGCAGCGACCAACACCCACTATATAAATGGTTGAGCAAAAAAGATTTAAACGGTTGGAATGATAAAGAACCAACTTGGAATTTCTGTAAATACGTTATCAACGAAAAGGGCGAAGTATCTCATTTCTTTGCATCGGGTGTAAAACCAAATTCACCCGAATTTAAAAAGGCAGTAGGCATTTAATCTAATTTTGAATGAGTGAATGATTGAGTAGTAGTGTTTTCTACATTCGCTCATTCGCTCATTCGCTCATTCACTCATTATGAAACATTGGCTTTCGGCGGCTCGCCCACGTACCCTTCCTTTAGCATTGGCGAGTATTTTTATGGGTAGCTTTTTGGCAGCTTCGGTGGGGCAGTTCAACTGGCTCATTTTTGCTTTATGCTGCCTTACTACAATTGCTTTGCAGGTTTTATCCAACTTCGCCAATGATTACGGCGATACTCAAAACGGTGCAGATTTAGCAGGAAGAGTTGGGCCTCAGCGTGCCGTACAGTCAGGGGCGATTACACCCAAACAAATGCTCGGTGGAATTTATGTTTTGGCGGTACTTTGCTTAATTTTTGGAGTTTCACTACTTTATTTTTCGTTCAAAGATGCTTCAATGCAAGTATTTTGGGGATTTTTTGGACTTGGATTGCTCTCAATGTTGGCTGCCTACACTTACACCGCAGGAAAAAAACCTTATGGTTATGCAGGTTTAGGCGATATTTCGGTATTGATTTTCTTCGGTTTAGTAGGGGTTTTGGGTAGTAATTATTTATTTACCAAGACTTTTGATTGGGCCAACGTACTTCCAGCATTAAGTTGTGGCCTTTTTGCTACGGGTGTCTTAAATATCAATAACATCAGAGATATTGAATCAGATACTCGTGCGGGTAAAAAGACAATTCCCGCTCGGCTTGGTAAAGCTAAAGCAATCATTTATCACTGGGTTTTACTTTCACTCGGAATGCTCAGTATTTTGATTTTTAGCTTTTTACAAGCAGAAAATAAATATTATTATATCATTTGCTTCCCTTTATTTTTCTTGAATGGAATCAAAGTTGCTCGTTTGCCAAACCCCGACCCAATGCTCAAACAAATGGCCTTATCGACTTTGGTATTTGTACTAATCTTTGGTTTGACTCAGATATTTTCATAAAAAATGGGAGCAAGAAATTAGAATTTCCTGCTCCCATTTTTTATTAATTTCTTTTTATTTCCCTCCCGAAACTTTAGTAGGGGCTTGTGAGGCTAAGAATTTTTCTTCGTTTGCTCTGATTTTTACCAAAACTCTACGATTTCTACGTCTTCCTTCGGGCGTACTATTACTTTCAATCGGACGAGTGGCTCCATAGCCTGCAATTGCCAGTCTATCGGCCGTTACATCATGAGCTTTGAAATATAGAGCTACCGCTTTGGCCCTCATTTCAGAGAGTTTTTTATTATTCCACTGATTACCGCTGCTATCAGCATGGCCTTCGATAAAGATCTCAGTGTATGGATAACGACTCAAAACGCTCGAAATATCATCCAAAATACCCTTAGCTTCTGGTGTTAAATGGTCAGAACTCGACTCAAAATAAAAATCTGGTTGAAATGTGATATTGATTCCCTCGGCCGTGCGTATAATTTCTGCTTTTTGTCCCGAAGCACCAATCAGATCAGTGGCTAAAAGGTCGAGCATATTACCAATTTTCACAGCAGCCTCGGCTGCTACAGGGTCTTTTTTGCGGCTATTCTTCTGGTTCGAAGTTGAATTTTTTGTTGAATTACAAGCGATAAGCAATGACACAATAATGGCCATGCTTGCCAAAAGATGGAGTGATTTCATGAAATTAGGTGTTTTTATAGCAACGTAAGCATATTATTTTTTCACATGAAAAATAATAATTATGTAAAATTGGCAAAAAAAAAATGAAATTGGCAAGCTATTTGGTTAAAAAATTATTATTCGGTACCAATATGTGTGTTTAACAAAAACTTTTTAGTAAAATGCATTGAGTAAACAGGCATAAAATTTATCTTTGCTGAATAAAGTTTTAGTATATTATTTTATACCTAAATAGTATTTTCTCTATAAATTCATGGTTATACATGATTTTAAATTTTTCTAAAAATCTTATGAAAAAAGTAGTTTTACCATTTTTATCAATCTGTTTGACTGTTTGTTCTTTACACACAAATGCTCAACAAACTGCGTCTGAATTCTTTGATATAGGTGTTAATAAGAGCAAAGCAGGTGATTATATCGGGGCATCTCAAGCCTATAGTACTGCTATTGCGATGAATCCAGAAAATTCCACAAGTTATTATAATCGAGGTTTAGCCAAGCAACAGCTGAAAGACCATCGTGGAGCAATTTTGGATTTCGACCGCACAATTGATCTTGATCCTAAAAACGCTTTGGCATATTTATATCGTGGAAAAAGCAAGAGTGATCAAGATGATCATCGTTCGGCTTTACAAGATTATAACCGTACGATTGAATTAAATCCCGAAGATGCTTTAGCATTTTTGTATCGCGGTATGACCAGAGCAAAATTATTAGATTATCGTCGTGCGATACAAGATTTCTCTAAAGTTGTAGAATTAAATACTGAAGATGATAAGAAGTATCAAGCATATTTTTCGCGTGGAGCCTGTAAATCCCGTTTAGAAGATTTTCAAGGAAGTATCTCTGATTTTACGAAATCAATTGATATGAACCCTAAACGCTCGCAGTCATATGCAAGTAGAGGTTTTAGCCGACTAAAAATCAATGATTTCTCTGGTGCAATCAAAGATTTTGATGAGGCTGTTAAGTTAAATCCAGAAGATAGTGAATCATACTTTAACCGTGGTTTTGCAAAAACTAAAATTGATGATTTTCGTGGAGCAATGAATGACTACGACAAAGCAATTCAACTTGACCCTAAAAATGTACGTGCATTTTATGGTAGAGGTTTCTGCAATAGCAAGCTTGGTAATCAAAAAGATGCAACGAGTGATTTGACTAAAGCAATCGAAGTTGATAACGTAAATATTGATTCTAAGGTATATTATACTGGTCGTATGACTAAAAATACATTAGATGAATTGCGTAATGTTGTACAGGAAAGAAGCAAAATTAATGAATTTTCAGAGGACCGTTCGGAAGCATTTTATAGCCGTGGTATTTCGAAGTTCAAAACTGGCGATGGCAAAGGTGCAATCATTGACTTGAATAAATCAATAGAATTGAATCCAACCTACGCAGAAGCATATTTCTCTCGTGGATTGGTTCGTTCATCGATGGGGCTTCAAAAAGAAGCTTTGCAAGACTGCTCAAATGCTATTAAATTAAATCCTAAATACGGTGAAGCATACTACGTAAGAGGTATCATCAAACACGCTTTAGGCGACGAAAACGCTGGTTGTTATGACCTTAGCCGTGCTGGTGAATTAGGTTACTCGGCGGCATATAATGTAATTCGTGAATATTGTAATTAAGATTTTTAGAGACCTACGTAAAAAAAATCTCCGTCATATAGGCGGAGATTTTTTTGTTTTCAATATCTATGACAGATGTTTCAATTTACAACTCAATCAAAGTTTCAGAATCACATTGGAAGATAAATTGAACATTTTCGGCTAGATCAGCTTCAGATAATTTCTTCACTTGCCAATCAAAACTTCCTGCATATTTTGCCGTGATTTTTTCAGCTTTACGCATAATTTCAGCGATAAAAGGGTGCTTTGACTTACCAATATTTTGTCCAAAATCCTGAATATCAGCCTTAAACATCAAATTAACCGGAATTTTATACATTTGACCGTTACGTGCTGCACAAATTGGCACTGGTTCGTAAATTGGTGAGGAAGAAAATTCGCCCAACTTCTTTTGAGCTATTTTGTATTCTTCGTCAGTTTCACCAAAAATAATCGCAACCTTTTTTCTATGTGCTGCAACTCTCTCTTCGATCAGAGAATCAATTTTTTCGAGTAAATTACGGAGCGATACCGTATTTTTTCCGTTACGGATACGCTCTCGTACTGACTGACGAATGAAATATGTAATAGATTGTGTAACTGTTAGTCCGATTTCGGCCATTTGCTTGAAAATCAGCGAAGCAGGCGACATGCCAGGCAAAGTGTTGGGGTCATGTAGTAAAACTCGGCTGTCAGGAGTCAGGAATCCATCAATACGAGTAACAACACTAAAGCCAAGACTATTGAATGTTTTAAGCAAGCTTTCGTGAATCTTATGAAGGTTTTCGAGGCTTGTTTCAACTGGTATACGTTTTTTGGTAACGTTCGATTTATATTTTGATTTGAAATCGAAAGTCTGAATTTCGCCGTAAATTTCGGTAGGAGGTAGGGCAATGGCTGTGCCATCGTCGTGCTGAATTACGCCACACGAAAACTCCTGTCCAACCACAAATTCTTCAATCATTACGTGGTCTTCGGCATTGGCTGATATTGCTGTTACTGAATCAAGCGTAAATAAAAGTGCATCTAATTCCTCCATCAATTCGACAGGGTGATGCAATATTTTACCATTCACGTAAAGCGGAAAACCGATGCCTTCATCAAGATTGGAGGTTTTTTCCATCAAATGACGTTTTTGGCGGTCGGTCATTTTTTCCCAGTCACGTTTCAAGAATGTTACTTCAAAGAAACATTGTTGAACGGCTTTTGTAAACTCTTCGAGGCTTCGTTTTCGAACAATAGCCACACCAATGGATGAACCTTGGTGCGGAGCTTTAACCACAAACGGAAAACCGATATTATTAATTAGGTCAGTAAACATTTTTGAGCGGTCAGCCACTTGCCATTCTTCACGAGTAAATGTTACCATTTTCTTTTTCTGACCTGTAACGAGCGAAATGAGCTTGTTTTGCATCGGCTTATCGATACCCACCGACGAACCCATCAGACCCGGCCCCATGTACGGAATGCCGTACCATTCGAGCAAACCCTGAATCGCACCATCTTCGGCTTGTGGGCCGTGCATAATGACAAACGCAAAATCCATGATTTGTGAAAAATCAGTAGGTTGGATTTGTTTTCCGACTTTATAAATGAGTTTGTAAAGTTGGGTTTCGTTGAGTTCGCCCAAAGATTCGATATAAACTCTAAAACCACGGTTGAGGTTTTTAGAAGGGAAGAAATCACGAATTGATTCTTCGTAGAGCAACTCTGGATTTATCTGAATGAAATGCCCCAAGCTATCGACAAAGATAGGCACAGGCTCAAAAATAGCCTTGTCAATATGCTCAAAGGCAGTTTTACCGCCTAAATACGAAATTTCTCTTTCTCGTGCTTGTCCACCGAAAAAAACACCGACTCTGATTTTATTTGCCATTATTAAATTTTGTTCACAGTTTTTGGTCTGCAAAAATATTCCAATATATTCCTAATTTAGGTCTTTCTTTAAATATATTACACTATCAATCACAAATAGTACTCCTTGATTAGTCAGGACATTTTCGTCATGTAAGTCCTCCAAAATAATACCTAATTCGTTATTGTAGTAATCATTGTTTTTCTTTCTTTCAAAACCATTGGCTTTTAGAAAATCCCTTACTTTTATCAAATCTGTAGGTTCGGTCGATTCTACAAAAGGTTGTCTAACTACCGAGCAAAGTTTTTGTTCATTCTTATAAAAACCTATCAGTTCATAAGAAGTAGCTGGAAATAAATAATTATGAATAAGAAGGCTAATGAAATAATCTTTCCATGATTCGTAAAAAATCGTATCGTTGATTTTTATAACATTCCTTCCATCATAATCAAGGTAAACCTTTTGTTCTGCTCCTTCTGCTATATATCTACTTTCATCTAACTTATCATTGTACCACAACTTATTGATGTCGGAAAATAAGATGAGTTTCTTTATCTCATTTTCTTTATTGAAGTATTCTGATTTTTCAGTCTTAATACTTGCTCTCTTGCCTTCTCTAATGAAAAAGAGGGCTGTTTTGATAAGATTTCTTTCTGAATTTCGGCTATTTCCTGAAATGACATTTCTGATTTCATGGTTCATTCTGTTTATCGAATTACATTTTTTTCAAACTGTTAATCCTTAATGATATACTAATTCAGGTAATTCTTAATTATTCCAAGTGCAAGTTAATAAAAAAGCCACTTGCAAAAACAAGTGGCTTATATTTTTAAGCGTAATTTCTGTAAAAAATACAATTTTGTCTTAAAATGCAGGAGTCAAATTTAAGGCTTCTACTTTCTTGATTTCGGGTACAGCCTTTAAAATTGCTTCTTCCAAACCTGCTTTGAATGTCATGGTTGACATCGGGCAGCTGCCACATGCACCGAGGAGTTCGAGTCTCGCCGTGAAATCTTCTGTTATTTCTACAACTCTTACGTTGCCTCCGTCAGTCTGTAAATACGGTCTGACACTATTTAATGCCGCTTCTACTTTTTCTATTAAATTCTCCATTTAGCTTATTTTCAGCAAGTATATTGTTGTAAAAATAATAAAAAATTTACACGATTAAAAAGATTTTAGGACTGGCAATGTATTGATTGACTTTCTACCTAAAAAATAATCTCACCGTAGGCTGCCAACTATTGACTGTGGCCTAAATTATCTTACCTCAACTCTCACGGTTTTTTCGCCAGAAGCATTTCTGATGGCTACTTGGCGAGCCAATGCTTCGGCTGCATTTTTGAATGCTTCGCTTACGATTGGTGTTTCATCCATCATCACAGGGCGACCTTCATCGCCTCCTTCACGAATGCTTTGTACGATTGGAATTTGACCCAAAAGTGGCACATTGAGTTTTTCGGCCATGTTTTTACCGCCATCTTTCCCAAATAAATAATATTTATTGTCGGGTAGTTCGGCAGGAGTGAAGTAAGCCATGTTTTCAACAATACCTAAGATGGGTACATTGATTTGTTGTTGGCGGAACATTGAAGCTCCCTTAGTTACGTCGGCCAAAGCCACTTTTTGTGGGGTTGTTACTACCACTGCACCTGTCAAAGGCACGGTTTGCACCAAAGTTAGGTGAATATCGCTCGTACCTGGCGGAAGGTCAATTAAAATATAATCTAACTCGCCCCAATCAACATCACCGAAGAACTGACGTAAGGCTTGGCTGGCCATTGGCCCACGCCACACTACCGCACTATCGGCTGGAGTAAGGAAACCAATCGAAATCATTTTGATGCCGTATTGCATGATTGGGGTAATCATGTTTTTGCCATCTTTTTGAGTAATGAGTGGTTGCATATTTTCAGCCCCAAACATTATCGGAATCGAAGGCCCCGAAATATCGGCATCAATGATACCAACTTTTGCACCTGCTTTTTTGAGTGCCATTGCCAAGTTTACGGTCACAGTCGATTTCCCGACGCCACCTTTGCCCGACGATATAGCAATGATATTTTTTACACCCGCCAAAACTGGAGCATTATTACGAATCGACGTAACATCGGCCGTCATGTTTACCGTTACTTTTACATCTGGATTGAGATGTGTATGAATGGCTTCGGTACAATTTTTCTTGATGAGTTCTTTCAGTGGGCAAGCAGGCGTTGTAAGCACTACCGTGAAAGTAACTTGATTGACACCTACCTCAATGTCACGAATCATGTTGAGCGTAACGAGGTCTTTTTTTAAATCTGGCTCCTCAACTGTACTGAGGGCTTGTAGCACTTTTTCTTTCGTGATGGTTAGTTCTCCCATTTATTTTAGACTTTGATTAACCTGATTTATGTGATTAATCTGTAAATTATATTTAGAAAAATGCCGCAATTATTGACTGCGGTCTGTTGACTATCGACTTTAAATGATTACTTTTCCTTTAAAAACCGCTACTTCTGAGCCTTCGGCCAAAAGCACCGATGTGGGTGATGTATCTTTTAAAAAAGCGAATTCTTGGCCATAAAGTTCCTCAAAATTACATAAGATTTGCGAGTTCTTCACACGATGCACGTTCCATCTTGGGTGTTGTACTTGATATTCATTGGTTTTATTGGCCGAATAGCCCGCATAGCCCCAATAATGTTCGGTGATGAATTCTTCTTCACTACCCACATCGATAGGCTCGGTTTCATTTTCGGCTTCTACTTCGATGTGATTCCAACCCGAATCTGACTTCCACGAATATTTTACAAAGAGTTGATTATCAGTGGTTTTAATTTCGTGTTTACAGGGGTGCGTTGCGTAGTTTTCTTTGTAAAGTGTATTTGCTACGAATGTAATCATAGCTTTTGGCACAATTTCTTTGATAAAAACCACACCTCGTTTCCATTCTCCGTTATCGTTGTAGCGAACGTAGAAACGAAGATTTACTTCATCGAAATTTGTATGAAAAGGAAATTTTATCCCTAAAACTTGGGTTTCGAGAAAGCGAAAACCTACTAAACTGGCGTAGCATCGACCATTCCAGAAATCAAGTTCGGTTTTGTACGGTACGTATTTCTCTAAGATTTTGGGTGGAACTTCGTAGTTTGCCATTACGAGCTTGCTCCAATGGGCTTTCAGAAAGGTTTTACCGAACATATTTTTATCTAATTTAGAGATTTGATAAGGCTGCGAATCGTCGTACTGTTTATAAAGTTATCAAATCATTATACCTATAAAACGCAAAAATCAGTGCGAATGTTCACACTGATTTTTGCAATGAATTTATATGTTTTACGCTGCAATGAGTTGCGAACGTACGATTGCGATTTCGTTTGATACATCAATTTTTTTGCTCAGAACATCCAACTTTTCAAGTAAATCGGTTAAAAACTTCTGATGTGCTGGAGTATCGGTCTGAATCGGGCGGTGATTGAGCGACATCTTTACTTTATTCCATTCTTTCAGAAAACCATTGAGGTCTTCGGTGAAATAAGTATTGGCAAATTTCTCAAAAATGTATTGTTCGGCTTGTTCGTTAGGGTGAATCATGTCGGCTTTGTAGAAACGATAGTCTCGTAGGTCGTCCATCATGATTTCGTAACTTGGGAAGTAATGCACATCGTTGAAATCTTGTTCGAGATGATAGCAGGCTGTGCGTAAAATACTTTTACTGACCGAGTTAAGCTGTAAAGTCTCACGGGTGTGGCGTACGGGGCTTACCGTCAGTAAAATCTTTATTTTATTATTTTGCATCTTGAGTGCTTCGTACATCGAACGGAAACGCAGGATGATTTCCTTGACGTTTAGCATTTCTTTTTTGAAGTTAGTTGCAGGAGTTTTGTGGCAATTAGATACAATTTGACTGTTTTCTTTGAGTTGATAAACAATCGACGAACCAAGCGTAATGACCAAAAAATTAGCTTTACGCAAAAACTGGTTTACTTTTCTGTGTGTAAGGTTAAGTTCTCGTTCGAGTTCTTCCTTTGAATGGGCATAAAATTTCGAGTGGAAATCATAATGTTGCCAAATACCGTTATTTTCGAGCATTAAGTGCTTAAAAACGGGCTGATTTTGCAAACTATGGCTTATCAATTTAAAAATTGAAGAGGGGTTAAATACAGTCCCATAAGGATTACAGAGACATTGTAATTTGTTATCAGTTAGCTGACCTCCTATGACCTCGGAAAAACACGAACCAACGGTCATAATCTTAGAGTCAGTGCTGATTTTGAAGCGAGCTGGAGCCACTTCAATTTCAGTACGAAATTCCATTTTGCTTCTTTTTAGGGGTTAGTTTATAGGAACTATTAATTGATTGATTATCAATAGTTTGCGAAAGTAAATCTAACATTTTATACTTCCAAGATATTTCGCAAAAAAATGTTATTTACAACTTAATTATGTGAACTACCTAAGAATGTTATAACATAAAGAGTATTGCAAACTAGTGGTAACTGAATTGAATACTAATTGATTTTAGGTTAAAGCCATACTAATATTTCAGCCTAAAACCAATTAACGAATTATTTAAAGTGGATATTCTTCGGTATCTGGTTAATTGTCTTTACTCTAAGTTTGTGAAGCACTACCTACTTTTAAGTACTCATTTATATTTGCTCAATAATTGGATTTGAAAATTGAAATAAAGACTTTTTTTCGAGAGTCAATGAAATAAAAAAGCTATGATAGTGTATCAAAAAAAGTAGTTGTTGACAACAAAATTTGATTTTGTAAAAGAATTATTTAAGGGTGCGAATGCAAGAATAAAATACAAACAACTCTACACAAATGCAGCCTTACTCTACACAAAGTTATTTTTTTTCTTTTTTTTAAAATATCTAGCTTGTTTGTCATAGTTTTGATCAATGGTAAAGTAGAATTTTTAATGAATAATCTCAAACGATACTCGGTTTTGTTGCACATTACTGGATGGATAATCTTCAGTATTATTCCATTAATGGCTCTTCCATTCAATAATATCTTTTCATCGCCCAATTATAAAGTTTTTATATATCAACAATTATTTAGTACGGTTTTGTTGATAATGGTGTTTTATATTAATCTGCATGTAATAACGCCCAATTATCTAAATGCAAAAAAGAGTTGGTACTTTTTGGGCTTTTTTACTTTAGGCCTCTGCCTTGTTTTAGTCATAAATTCGGTTGCTTATGAATTTTTATTCAAGCCTCATTTCAAACATTTTTTTTTTCCGAAAACGAGCATGAGGTTTAATAATGGAAAACCCATTCAGCCACCTTCAAGGCTTTTTAATCCGAGATATTTTGGAATATTTTTTTCTTATTTATTATCTGTGATTGCTAGTTCGATGTTGGCTCTTGTGTACGAACGTACTAGGAGTAAAGAAGAAAATCAACAAATGTTATTAGAAAAAACCGCCGCCGAATTAGCAGTTTTGAAACTACAAGTGAGTCCTCATTTTTTATTTAATACACTCAATAATATTCGTTGGTTGGCACGCCAAAAATCAGAAATGACCGAAGATGCAGTTGTGAAACTTTCGCAGTTATTGAGGTATATGATTTATCAGTCCGGGAATGATAAGGTCTCATTAGACCACGAAATTGAGCATTTGAGAAATTACATCGACCTTCAAAAAATGAGACTTACAGAGAAGAATTCGGTCGATTTTATTTGTGAAGGTGATACTTCTCAGATAATGATTGAGCCACTCTTGTTTATTCCATTTGTAGAGAATGCTTTTAAATATGGATTGCACAACCAAGAAAAAAGTGATATTTTAACAGGTATTCGTGTGACAAAAAATGAAATTTGGTTTTATGCTGAAAATATGATTCATGGCTCAAATATGCTTCTTGCTGATGAAAACTCAGGTATTGGGATTTTAAATGTAGAGCGGAGATTGGCCTTGCATTATCCTGATTTGCATGAATTACATATCAGAAATGCCGAAGGTAAATTTAGAGTAGATTTAAAAATCAAAACTACGTGATGTCGAAGATAAACTGTATTGCTATTGATGATGAGCCATTTGCTTTAGAGATAATGGCCGATGATATTCAAAAAATAAGTTTTTTGAATATGGTCGCAACGTTTTCTAATCCGCTTGATGCTTGGGAGTTGATCAAGCAAGGTAAAGTAGATTTGATATTTTTAGATATTCAGATGCCAATCATTACGGGTACTCAGTTTTTAAGAAGTCTTCCCTCACCTCCGATGGTAATTTTTACTACAGCCTATCAACAATATGCCCTTGAAGGATACGATTTGGATGTGATTGATTACCTACTAAAACCTATACCTTTCGACCGATTGCTTAAAGCATGTAATAAAGCCGAAGAACTACTTAGGCTCAGAAAGAAAGACAGAGCACCGGTAACGCTTCAAACCACACCAGAAAATGGGTCTTTTTTTGTTTTTTCGGAGTATAAACAGATCAAAATTTTATTTGATGACGTTGAGTATGTTGAAGGATTAAAAGATTATGTCAAAATCTTTTTAAGAAACCAACTAAAGCCAATTTTAACACGTCAGAACTTAAAAATGATGGAGTCGAAACTTGCAAAACCGCAATTTTGTAGGGTACATCACTCTTACATTGTTGCTCTTGATAAGATAACTGCTTTTCAGAAAACTAAATTGCTTATAGGAAAAAAAGAGATTCCAATTGGGAAAAAATTTGCAGAAATTTTCGAGCAAAAATATCGAATTCAATCTATTTAATGAGTGAATGAATTAATTAAGATGTAATTTAGTAAAACTCTGTAGACATATCTCTTAAATCATTCCATAGAAAGGTCTTAAAACGTATTATATTTCGGCAGCATTCTCTTTGCCTCATAGTGAATATCAGCCTAATCAAATTTCAACAGTGTAATAATAAATTAGGAATCATAATTGTTGTAAGTGGTATAATATTTGCCATTTAGTACCCATAATTTAAGTTTTAGTTTATAAGACTTGATTTTTTTAGTATTTATATACTATCTTTCACAGCATATTATGAACTACTCCTTCAATATAATAGACGAATACAAATCACTGAGTCCGAATATCCAGGCCGATATTTTGGCGAAATTAAAGATTTTAGAATTTGCTAAAAACGAATTCTTGTTGAAAAAGGGTGAAATTTGCAAAGGCATTTATATCATTGAAAAAGGCTGTTGTCGAACCTATCTTGAAGAAGGGGGGAAAGAGATTACAACCTCCTTTGGAATTGATACAAATATTATATGTAGTGCATACAGCTATTTATCTCAGACATCTTCCGAAGAATATATTCAAACGCTTGAGGAAACAGTATGTTATTTTATTTCATATAAAAGTATTCAAGGACTATTAGATAAATACGTCGAATTTAATGTTTTTGTAAGAAAGATCTATGAGTCTTTACTAATAAATGAGATAAATTTACTCAACTCAATAAGAACAAAAAGTGCCTTGGAGCGTTACGAGCTCTTCATGGAAAAGACACCAAAGATATTGCAGCGAGTTCCACTCAGCCATTTAGCCACCTTTTTAGGTATGAGTAAAGAAACTCTGAGTAGAATGAGGAGTAAGATTTAGAAAGTAAAATAGCCCTGAAAACCAAGGCTATTTTTTGTTTTAGGGATATGTGTTTTGATAAAGATTATCTACAACCTCCAAATGACCAGTTAAATGAAAACGAAAATTTTGGAATGCTTGTTGTTGGTTTTGGAGCACATACAGGTGCGTAACCTCCAGTGTTGCAAGATGTTGGCGGAGGAGTGTAACATGGTGCAGGTTTCGGTGCGGGCTGACAAGTGATTGTCTTAGGTGCACTTAATAATGAGAAAAGACCGAAAGTACCACCTTGTACTTCCTCTGCGTTTGTGATCTCAAACGATGAAAAATTGTCTAATGATTTCATTGTGTTAATATTTTATAAGGTTCACGAACATTTAGACATTGGTTCACTCAATAGATTTTTGCCTAAATAATTACTTTACAAAAGTATAATTTTTTAGTAATTGTAAACCCCAAATAGGCACTGGCGTAGTCTTTTTTGATATATATCAAAAAAAGAAAAAAAGTTATTAAGTGGTATGATTTTTGCTAGAATTTATCTAAAATTAGTAATTTAATACCGCCTTTGTAGTGTAATATAATTGATCGGTAAAACCTCTGATTTCAAGTAGCATACAAATACTTCCTATTAGTGTATGTAGGTTAGTCTTATTTAAGAATTCCGCTCCATTTATAAGCCAATTGATTACCCATTCTTCAATGTTTTCTTCAGTTTCAATGAGTTGAATTTCCTTATAAAAATTAAATAACGGAGAGTTACTAGAAATATTATCTGTAAAGTTGACAGATGCTTTTGCAAGCTCCTGCATTAAGAGGGTTTTATCGGCTTTGACTAATGCCAGAAAAACTAGTTGAATAGCAAAGTTTATTCTGTTTTTTTCTTCAACAAAAAAATCGTTGTATTGTAAGGCCCCAATCACAACAGCACTTAGATTTTTTAAATGAATAAAATATTCTTGGCTAGTTATATTTTCGGGAAAAGTAAGGTTGTGTGTATAGGGAATATATTTGAGCGTGTGTAATGAGTTTTCGGGAACATTTACAAATAAAGGATCTTCATATAGCGAAGCATCAGATAATGGTAGAGATTTTAAGTAGGAGGTAATTGTATTTAGTTGATTTTTTTGAATCTCACTGACGAATATTTTTAGGTGATAGCCTCGTTCGGAATCAAAAAAGAAAAAAAAGTGATTGTGCTCAAGGGTTTTTGCTATAAAAGAAAGTAAAGTTTTCCAATTTTTTTTATGTGAAAATACCATAAAACCCTCAATATTAGTGTCTTTAAAGAGATTTTTCATACCAAAACGATAGGGTGTTTTTTTTCGAAATTTTTAAAAACTGTACCTTTTCCAAAGGAGTCATTGTTTACAATGGTTCGTTTAAGGTTAAAATTCTCTATAAACCGAAGTTTATTGCTCAATTGTGTGTAGAAATTGATTGTCGATATAATTGTTTCTTGGTGTGTCATTAGATTTGCCTTTTTTATTACTTCACTATTAAAAGTACCTTTTTCAATAGAATTTTCGAGAATGTAATATCGATTTAGAAACTCTATCGGCTGTATTGGCCCAGTTGTTGACTCAAGATTATTAAACATGTTATCAATAATTTGAGCGGCTTCATAAGTATTGTTTTTATACAGAATTATCAATTTTGATTTCCAAAAATTTATTTTTTCGACATAAATTGCCCTAAGATTATTATAGATGTATTCGTTCTGTATTCGTTCTACTTCACTATGTGTGATGGCCTTTAAAAATTCAGATTTGTTAAATGTGGTTTCATTACGGCCTAAATTTATTAGACGATTTTTTAGATCATTGTCTTCGAAACCATAGCCTTTGATTGCTTCATCGTAACCTCTAATTTGTAGAAAGTCAATTTTTGTTAGAGAAATTTTTCCGAAAGTATCGCTCAAAGTGTTGTTTTCGGGAGCAATAAATATGGAGTTTTGCTGCTGAAAGGCATCCATTAAATATTCGGCGAAGCCATTTCCTGCATAATTATCGGCATCTAAATTACAAATAATATCGCCGGTGGCTAATCTGAAAGCCATATTTCGAGAATGGCTGCGGTTATAGAAAGTTGGTTGAGTAGTTCTGAAATAAACAACCTTACCGCAAAAATTATCGAAATTTTGCTGCATCCATTCTTCTAAACCATCGGTAGAATTATAATCTAAAATGACAAACTCGATGTTTTCGATGGCTGAGGTATCGGCTAAATTCATCGGAAGTGTTTCCTTCAGATGATGCAAGCGATTCATAACCGTCGTGCAAAATGAAATTTTCAATATTATTTAAGTTTATAGATATTTTATACAGATATTATGACATTTTTATGACAATTTCTAAAAGTAAAATCCGAACAAAGATAACTTGATTCGGACTTTTACTTTGTTTCAATCGATCACTCTTCTTCCGCTCCAAATTGTCCTCCAGAATTGATATTACTGCCAAAGAAAAGGGCGTTTAAGAAAAGTTTGTTTGTGCCAAACCAAGTACCTCTGAAATTTGGGTTGTCAGAAAATAAAATTGCTCTACCGTTTCCTTCGTAACTAATATTGATGGCAGCCGAGTTGGCTATACGCTTCAAAGATTCTTGATGTACATAACCCGTAATTCTTGGATTTTGAGTATAAACCAAAACCGAATTTGCTGCTCCTGTGCTACGCTCCAAAATCGTATTATTATTTCGATAAATAGCCAGTTTTTTACTTGTAAAACCAAACCCAATGGGACTCGTAATATCTAAATCGGCTTCAAAAATTGCTCCACCAGTTTGTTTTGCTCCTTCTGATGCTTGAAAGTCTTCGTAGTTGATTCGAGTCTTATTACGGCTGCTGTCTGGTTTGGCTTCACGCAGTTTTTCTTTTGCAATTTCTTGTTTGATTGCCCATTCAGTGCCTCCCTTAAGGGTGATTAGTGTGCCACCGTTTGCCACCCAATTTTTTATTTTTTGAGCCGCTGCCTTATCTAATGCCGCATAATTTCCACCTACTAAAACTATAACGTTATAGCGGTTGATATTCAAGCGAGCAAAGTTATAGACTTCTACCTTCGTGATTGGCATTCCGATTTTGGTATCTAACAAATGCCAAACTTCGCCAGCTTCCGGGGCCGCCACACCTCCACCAACGAGCATCATTGCTTGGGGTTTCTTGACGGTCTGAAAACTATTGCTTCCTAAATCAATGCCAGATGTACTAAAGCCTGTTGAAACGGGTTCAATCGTGACGCCCGTATTTTGCGAAATTTGTTTTAGTTTCTGGTATAATTCTTCTGAAGTAATTTTTTGTTTTTGCACAGAAACCAGTAAGGTTCCATATCCATATTCTTTGCCACCGATACCAAATTTTTTGAAAGAAGTTTTGGTAAGTATCTGATTATTAAGTAGTTGATTCAATGCCTTGGGAGCGTAATAATCTGTCCACTCAATCAGATAAGCATAGTCACTTTTGGTGAATGGGGCAGGGGTTGGCTTTAAATCAGTTTTTGTGATACGTTCTCCTTTTTGGAAAGCTCCTTTCAATTCGGCATGAGGAAGGCCATAAGCCAGTGCTAAATTCCATGCCGATGCATCGTAAAATAAGCTATCGGCAAATGTTGTTGGTCGGTCAAATATCGAACGAACCATTAAAAACTGTGGCTGTGCCGATGGAATCACGACTGCTTTACCTTTCTTGAATGTGGAGCCATTTTCGGTAACATCAGCTGTTAAATGATAGAATTCGATGTTGTGTTGTAGCAATAAATCCCAAAAAGCTCGATTACGACTTTGGTCGTTTGCATCGCCAATAATATAGGCTTTAGTGGGAAATTTTTGCCCCTGAGCTATGATTTCTGTAAAAAATGAACGTTGATGTTTTAAAAGAGTTTCTCTTTCTACCAGCGAAGCCCTAATGGTTGCTAAGGCATTGACAAGTTGATTTCTGACCGTAAAACCAAAAGTTAAATCTCCATTTTGGCTTTCCTGTACGTGTCCGCGTGAGCTTGCTTGTTCAAACAAAAGCCCTAATCCACCTTCCATGTCTGGGTAGCTTGAGCCATAACCTGGGTAGAAATTATCAAACGATTCTTTTGTATAGTATAACGAACCAATTTCGTTTAAGGCTTGCTCAAAATATTTAGCAAATTTGCCATTTAAATCTTTATAAACAGTTTTCGGAACGAGCGGATTTTCGGCATTTTCTTTGGTTGGTTCAAAAAAGTGTGAAGCATTTGTTCCCATTTCATGAAAATCCGTCACGACATTTGGCAACCATTGGTGATAAAATGCCAAACGATTTCTACTTTCAACATTCACGGCCAAATACCAATCACGGTTTAAATCAAACCAATAATGGTTCGTGCGTCCACCTGGCCAAACTTCGTTGTGTTCACGGTCGTTGGCATCAGCTACCATCGGGTCGCCTTTGTGCATATTCGCCCAGTGCGTATGTCGGTCACGTCCATCTGGATTTATCACGGGCTCCATCAAAATCACGGCATCTTTCAGCCATCCGAGAGCCTCTGGGTCTTCGGTAGCAGTTAAATAATAGGCTGTCAGAATTGAGGCTTCTCCACCCGAAGGCTCATTGCCGTGTACATTATAGCCCAACCAAATAATGGCAGGTGCTTTCTTGGTATCTGGCATTTGTTTGCTTGGGTCAGTAATTGTCAGATGTTCTTTTCTGATTTCCTCTAATCGCTTGATGTTATCGGGCGTAGAAATCGTCACGATGATTTGCTCACGATGTTCGTTGGTTTCGCCAATTTTCTGAACTGTTACTCGGTCAGATACTCGGTCGAGTTCACGCATATACTCAACCAATTTGTCGTGGCGAGTGTGGTGCGAACCAATGCCATATCCCAAGAACTGTTCTGGAGTTGGAATAGCTGAATTGAGCTGTTTTTTAGGAAAAAAATAGTCGTTTTGGGCAAAACAAATGGCAGAAATGCCGAGGCAGTAAACAAACGTTAGAAGTTTCTTCACGGTGATTTTAGGGTTTAGTTTGAGATGACTTAAAGTTAAGAAAAAAAGCCTAAGATTTTATTGGGCTTTAATAGAAGTTTAGTGTTTATTCATGAATAAGTGATGGTAAAAATTAAATTGATAATACCGAGCGTCGGTCGCCACGGAGTTGCCCAGAGTTTAAAAATCACAGAGTTTCACAGAGTTTTTTTATTTATTCATTGTGTAACTCCGTGTTGTACTTTGTGTACCTCTGTGGTAAAATACTATCAATTAAATAGTTCTTTGTACTTATCCTTCAATAATCTATATTTTTCTGGTTTTGAGCCAGTTCGTTCGATTACACCTCTTGCCTCCAAATCCAGTTTTACGGTTTCTCCATACCATTGGATGCCTCCTTTAAAAGTGTCTTTAATATTTTCGTACAAACGCTCCATCAGCTCAGTATGTGTGAGTTGAGCTTCACTCAAAATTGAAAGAATATTTCCTTTCACGATAAGATATTTTTCTAAAGAAATACGTTTATTCGATTTTCCTGCTTGCGGATGAAGTGTTTGAATTTGTTCTCCTTTCATATATTGTAAATCTATCGAAATTCAACTTATTTTATCAGACTTCATTTGTTTCTAACAGATTCCTTCGGAATGACAGCGACTGAGCGTCGGCCGCACATAAACTTTGCTAACTAAAATTACAGTGTATTTATTCCTTTAAAACATAAATAGCATCTAAATTCCGACCAAAACCATCATAATCAAGTCCGTAACCCACTACAAACTTATTCTCAATCTCAAAACCCACATAATCGAGTTTTAGTGGAACTTTCAACGCTTCTGGTTTGAAAAGCATGGTCATGATTTTTATTGAAGCAGGTTGTTTGGCAGCCAATTGACCCAAAATTTCCTGCATCGTCATGCCTGTATCAACAATATCTTCTACAATTACAATGTGACGATTCTGAATATCTTCTTTCAAACCTAATACTTGCTTTACTTTTCCAGTAGATTCTGTACTTTGGTACGACGAAACTCTGATAAAAGTTACCTCGCATTCAATGTCAATAGATTTAAACAAATCGGCAATAAACATAAATGAGCCATTCAAAACTCCTATCAATAATGGATTTTTTCCTGCGTAATCTTTGTTTATTTCTTGAGCAAGTGCTTTTATACGATTCTGTAGAGGATTATGTTCGATGAATGGAACGAAAGATTTATCTCTGATTTGTCTCATTTTGGTGGTAATTTTATTGGTGTTGCAATTTAAGAAAATGATTTGAATTTTTAAGGAAGGCTTCGCCCAAAGCGAAAGCTTCGATGGAAATTAGATAAATAATTTTAAGAAAATTTTAAGTTTATATAATTTAGAAAACAAAAAGCCGTTAATGTTGCATAAAAGCTATTTTATGAAAACCTTGAATCAGATGTCAGTAAAAATAAGTTTTAGAAGTATATTAGTTTTGTTGATGATGAGCCAAATGGCTCAAGCTCAGTTTTCGTGGTTTGGAGGCAGTACAAAAAAGAAACAACACGAGGTATTATTGGCCAATCGGGCAATTCAGATTGAAGCTACGCAGGCTATCAATAATATGTATAACTTTAAATATGATGCTGCCGAACGCGACTTTAGATGGTTGACTGTTAAATACCCCGAGCATCCGATTGGTTTTTTCTTGCTGGGTCTAAATGAATGGTGGAAAATAGTACCAGATACCAAAGATGAATCGCACGATGATTCGTTTTTTGCTAACATGGACCGAGCCATTGATTTAGCCGATGATATGCTCGATGATGATGATGGCGATAAAGAAGCTGCTTTCTTTCAAGCCGCCGCTTATGCTTTCAAAGGTCGATTACATTCTGAGCGTGGGAATTGGGTAAAAGCAGCTTGGGCAGGCAAACAAGCCATGAAATATTTGGATAAATGTCGTGGTTTTGGTGATTTTAACCCAGAACTGGCCATTGGCGACGGGCTTTATAATTATTATTCAAAATGGATTCCCGAAAATTATCCCTCACTTAAACCGATGTTAGTTTTCTTTCATAAAGGAGTTAAAGCACAGGGAATCAAGCAGTTAGAGTATGTGGCATCGAATGCTTTTTATACCCGAATGGAAGCAAAATATTTTTTGATGCAAATTTATTCGATGGAAAATCAGCACCAAAAAGCCTATTACGAAGCAGCACAGATGCACGCCATGTATCCTGATAATTCGTTTTTTCATCGTTATGCGGCACGAACAGCCTTTATGTTGGGTAAATCTGATGAAGCAGAAAAATTGGCCGAAGAATTATTGGCCAATGTGAATGTTGCGAAATATGGGTATGAAAGTACCGCAGGGCGTTATGCAGCTTATATTTTGGGTTATATCAACTATAATTATAAGCGAGATTTACCCAAAGCGAAGGAGTATTATCAAAAAACGATTGATTTTGCCTTGCAAAATAACTCCAAAGATTCTGGGTATTTTCTCGGAGCTAATCTTACACTGGGTAAAATTGCAAGTGCCGAAAAAGACTACGTAAAAGCACTTCAATATTTTAATATCGTAACAAGCAATGGCGATAAAAAGCTAGATACGTACAAAGAAGCCAGTAAACTAATTGATGAAACTAAAAAGCTAATCAAAGCCGAAAGGAAAAAGAAATAATAGTTTTCTGAACAATGAAAGCACTTTTGGGCGTATTTTTGGGGAATTTTCCTAAAAATATGCTCAAAAACAAACTTAAGTTTACTCTAGTAATTCTTTCCTTCTTGTCCTTCCCATTCGAAAAAGAATGGTTGGGTACTGCTGTTGCACAGACTATAACACGTGGGCCATATCTACAACAGTTAAGTGAAAATGGTGTTATTATTCGCTGGCGAACTGACATACCAACCCTAAGTTTTGTAACTTATGTAGTAGACTCTGCAAATGTGAGTATAATTAATAATCCGAAAGTTGAGTTAAAAAATCTAGCCACTACCGAGCACATTGTTCAACTTAGGGGCCTTCAAGCAAATACTAAATATCGGTACACAGTTGGCACTGAATCTAAAATTTTGGTTTCAGGAAAAGATCATTATTTCATTACCGCACCTTCTCAAACAGATGTACGCCCAATAAATATTTGGGCAATGGGCGATTTTGGCGATAATTCTACCGAAAAGTATATAAACAATCAAACAGCAGTAAAGGAACAATACCTCAAGAATAAATCAAACTATACTGATTTATGGCTTTGGTTGGGCGATAACGCTTATTGTTGCGGAACGGATATTGAATATCAACGCCAAATTTTTGATTTTTATGGAGGTAATGTTCTCGGAAATACTGCTTTTTTTCCAGTGCCAGGCAATCACGAATACTTAGAAACACCCACTGCCCAAGTCGATAAAAAGATTAATTATTTCAATGTAATCAGTGTGCCAACCAAAGGTGAAATGGGTGGTTTAGCATCAAATACAAAGGAATATTACTCATTTAATTACGGAAATATTCACATCATCGCACTCGATTCGTATGGCTTAGATGAGGGTAAATATCGACTTTCTGACCCTAGAAGTAAACAATATCAATGGCTAATCAATGATTTAGAAGCCAATAGAGGAAAATCTCTTTGGACCATCATTACTTTTCACCATCCGCCCTATACTAAGCGTTCGCATGATTCAAATGCCGAACCTGATTTAGTATCTACAAGAGAGAAACTTGTTCCGATTTTTGATACATTTAATGTAGATTTAGTTTTAAATGGGCATAGCCATTCTTACGAACGTTCGTATTTGATGAAAGGGCATACAGGACATTCAACATCATTTAATGTAAACGTACATGCTGTTCAGAATGTGAATGGGAGGTACGAAAAAACTGAAGGTTCAAAGCCAATTATCAATAAAAATGAAGGAACAATTTATTGCGTAGTCGGCTCGGCTGGTCGATTGGATTGGAATGGCGACCCAAACCCGCACCCGAGTTCGGTGTATTCTAATATTTCGATTGGTGGTTCTTTGCTTTTTACCATTAATGATAACCGTTTGGATGCTCGTTGGGTTGCTGCCGATGGCGTGATTAGAGATAATTTTACGGTTTTTAAGAATGTCAACAAAACCGAGAAAAAAACGATAGAATACGGCGAAAAAATTCGGTTGACCTCTTCGTGGAAAGGTTCACATTTATGGTCGAATGGCGTTAATAATCAAGATTTTATCGAGGTTTCTCCTCGAAAAGATACCCTTATCTCGGTGGTAGATTCGCTCGGCTTTTTGAAGGATAATTTTCAAATTTCGGTTTTGCCTCAGCCAGTTATCGCAACTGAATTTCCTGAAAATGTGCAAATTTGTGTCAAAAACAGTGTAAATGTGCCATTCTCGGTCAAAAATACTCAACTTGATAAATGGGAATACCAACTCGAATTGTCAGATGCTAATGGTTCATTCACGCAACCTATACTATTAGGAAAAACTAATAAAAGTCCGTTTCAGATTATTTTGTCGGATGCCTTGCCAGAAGGGAAAAATTATCGCTTTCGAGTAAGACCCAATGTAGATTATTTTGAGGAAGTTCCAAGTAAAAGCTTCTCAATTGCCACTCCAGCATTAGTAGGTTTTATAAGTAATAAAGTAATGCCTTTTGATACCACACTGACTTTAAATTTACGCTTCAATGGTACGCCGCCTTTTACTTATAAAATCTCTTCCTTACCCGAAGCAACCACGCAAGCCAAAGAACTAAGTTTGAAAGTTAAGCCAACGGCTGCTATCAATTATACAATAGAAAAAGTGATGAATTCGTGCGGTGTAGGCACGGTTTTATCAGAAAATAGTGTGAGTGTATTAGCACCATTGAGCAATGAGGAATCTTCTGAAAAAATAAGTATTTTCCCAAATCCAATATCCGATGAAATTACGATTGAAAACCACACAGCTAAACCAATCATAGGAACGCTGACAATCAAAGATGTAAGAGGGAAACAAGTCCTACAAAAAAATGTATCGTTTAATCAGTCAGAGAAAGTTTTGTTGAGTGATTTGCACGCAGGAGTTTATATAATTACAATAAAATCAGCAAGTTTGAGATTTAGCAAGAAAATTATCAAAAATTGATTTTTTACTCGATATTAGTACTGTATTCGTTTTACCAATTTTATATCACCACAATTATTTAAACACAATTTATTATGAATTCTACAACTAATAAGGTATTTAAACTGTTCATTTGCTCTTGTTTACTACTTAGTTCTATGAGCTGTGCATCAATTATTCACGGTAAAAGCCAAGATGTTTTTATTAGTAGCCAACCCAAAGGTGCAATAATACGAGTTGATGATAGAGATTTCGGACAGACACCAAAAGTTCTAGGTTTACCACGTATGGGCAGAATGGATGGTGAACCAAGCACTAAAAAAGAGTACAAAATTACACTATCACTTGAAGGATATATGCCTTATGAAACAATCTTACAACGAAAAGTCGATGGGTGGTTTTTCGGCAATATATTAGTAGGAGGAGTGATTGGAATTGTAATTGATGCAGTTACAGGAAGTATGTATAAACTGACACCGAGTCAAATTTCAGCACAAATGAAAATGAATGGGGCAAATGTTTTTAACTATAAAAAGAGCGAGGTTTATATTGCTACTACTTTACAACCAGACCCAAATTGGCAAAAGATTGGTAAGATTGAAAAATTACCTTGATAAAAACGGCAATAAAAAAGCTCTAAAACCATTAGTTTTAGAGCTTTTTTTAGCTTCAGTTGACTGCCGACTATTGCCAGTGGACAAATCAATATCTATCAAGGTACAGGTAAAACCTGAGTATCTTTGAAAGTAGAAAGAATCACCATCGTTTGGGTACTTGCTACCTCTTCAATCTCATTGATAGTTTCCATGATAAGTTTTTGGTACGAATTAATATCCTTTGCAATAACTTTCAGTAAAAAATCGCATGAGCCAGTTACGTGATGACACTCGATGATTTCAGGTACTTTAGAAATTTTTTCGACAAAAGCCTCACTTACTGCTTTTCTATGCCCCGCAAGCGAAACCTGTACAAATGTCATAACTCCAAGACCAACTTTTTCTCTATCTATTTGAGCGTGGTAACTTTTGATGATACCCGAAGTTTCTAATTTCTTTACCCTTTCGAGGGTAGGTGCAGGTGATAAACCGATTTCTTTTGAAAGTTGAGCGTTGGTAATTTTACCGTTACTTTGAAGGATTTCCAGTAGGCTATGGTCTATCTGGTCAAGTTTGTTAATACTCATTGGGAGTAATTGTTTTTGGAAGTGCAAAATATTATTTGGCACAAAGTTACTGCTTTTTTGAATAAAACAATTATAAATTCTGAAAAATTAACAAAAAAGAAAACTTATTTTGGGAAAATCACCGAAAACAGAAATTGGGTGTTTTATCTTTTAGAAACTTTATTGTGCGAGATACTTCGTTGACGACTGCATTTATGTCTAAAATCGTCAATTGAAGATTTGGCCAAATGTTTCGTGCTGCGTCCTTGCACACGTTCACGCCACATACGCCACGATGATGGCTTCATTTCTCTACGCATCAATTCTATTACTTCTTGTTCTTTCAAGCCAAACTGTATTTCGATGGCATCGAATGGGGTTCGGTCTTCCCAAGCCATTTCTACAATTCTATCTTTATCTTCGTCGGGTAGTGCTTTGTATTTTTCTTTTGAATTCATAAAAAACAATCTTAATTCTCATTTTAAACAACAATTCCAAAATCAGATTGTTTAATGAATGCAGCGTTTTGTCAGATAAAATATAGAAAAATAGAATAAATCAATGAAAGGTGTAAAAAAAGAAAATCTGCCATCAAAAATGTGTATTACCTGCGGGCGACCATTTACGTGGCGAAAAAAGTGGGAAAAAGTTTGGGATGAAGTAAAGTATTGCAGCGATGCTTGCCGAAGAAGTAAAAGTGGCTCAAAGTAATTCGTCTGATGGATTCCAGAAAAGTTTTTTGAAATCGACAACTTGGTCTTTTTCAACCTTAACTCCTTCACTTTCAAGTAATTCTTGCATTCTATTACCGCCAAAATGATGCTTTCCTGTTAGTAATCCGTTTCGGTTAACAACCCGATGAGCAGGAACATCAAGCTCACCGTGTGAAGCATTCATCGCCCAGCCAACCATTCTGGCACCACCGCCTCCAAGATATTTGGCAATAGCACCATAGCTTGTCACTCGACCGTGTGGGATAAGCCGAACAACATCAAAAATATCATCAAATCTATTTTCTTTCGCTTTAGACATTAGAATTGATACGAGTAATAAAACGTCGGTAAATAGTTTCATTACGGACGCCAAATTTTGCCGACGTTATAAAATTCAAAAATTCCCCTTTAGGGGTTAGGGGTTTTGCTAATTTCTTTTTCTAACTCAGCATACCATGCTTCGCCATAGGCTCTGATGAGAGGCTCTTTCAAGAATTTATAAACAGGTACACCCAGTTTTTCACCCAACGAACAAGCATCACTACAAATTGACCAACGGTCGTAGTTGAGAGCGTGATAACTTTCATATTTGGTGATACGAATAGGGTAGAGGTGGCACGAAATTGGCTTTTTCCAAGAAATCTTGCCGTCAAGATAAGCCTGTTCGATACCACATTTCAAAATCTTATTTTCGTCATAAATGGCATAGGCACATTCTCTATCGCCGATTGTTGTAGTTGAGTAATCTCCTTCCCAATCTTTGATATATTTTCCTTGTTCTTCTATTGCCTTGATTCCTTCTGCCGAGAGATAGGGTTTTACTTGCTCATATACTTCTTCTAAAATAGATAATTCTGCTTCCTCGAGCGGAGCTCCTAAATCTCCTTCAACACAACACGCCCCTTTGCACTTTTCTAAATCACAGACAAACATTTTGTCGGCGACATCATCACTAATACAAGTATTATCTATTAGAATCATTATATTTTCTCTTATACTTATAAAAATTACAAATCTTTTCTATGGACTATCGACAATTGTCCATGGACTATTTCTTAATTATCAATTTCTGTCCAAGTTTTACATTTTGGTCGTTCATGTCGTTCCACTCTTGTACTTGCTTAGTTGTTACACCATATCGTTTCGAAATACTATACAGTGTTTCTCCTTTTTGTACAACGTGCGAGGTGCTTGACGTAGCAGCTGGTTTTGTCGTTTTTGGCTCTACAACTGCGGCCGGAGTATTTCCTTTCGGTTGTTTAACAATTAGGGTTTGACCTACTTTTACACGTTCGCTGGTGGTGATGTTATTCCATTCAGCTAATTCTTTCACAGAAACATTATATTGACGAGCAATACTATAAAGTGTTTGGCCAACATCAACTGTGTGTACGCCCGAACTCGATGAAGTAGTTGTCGGGGCTGGCGTAGTAGTTGTTTTTACTGGTGCCGATTTTACAGTAGTTGGTGTCGGATTCACTGGTGTATTCTTTACCGCAGCTGGAGGTGTTGGATTCACAGGTGCTTTTTTGGGTTCGGCTGGAGTTACATCGTCTCTGTCCGAAATCACTATTATATCATCTTCTTCTCTTGAAGGACGATTATTTTTCTTACCACTTTCCTCTACAACCACACTTTCAGGAATTGTAGGTTTAGGCGTTGGTTTTGTTGGTTTTTCTGTAGTTTCTGGCTGACGAGCATCTTTTACCAACACCTTTTCCTCTGTTCCATCATATTGCTCTTTCATTGGCACTTTCTCCAATTCTTCGCTGTCTTTGCCATTTAGATACTCAATTGGTTGGTCTTTCGGGCGTTTTTTCTGCAAATAAACCACTCTACCTTTTTGAATTCTTTGAACAGTATTCATGCGGTTGAGGCGAAGTAAATTCTTCATACGGATACCGTACATCTGCGAAATCTGCCACATAGTTTGTCCTGTCAAAACAACATGATGAGGCACTGGCCCTTTGCGATCTTTTTTCTTCAAATAATAGATTTTTCCTTCTTCAACAAAATCTTTGTCGGTCATATCATTATAGCGAAGGAAATCTGCAATTTTCATTTTGCCACTTCTTGCCAACGAAGCCACATCATCGCCTGGTTTTGCCAAAATACCTTTTTTACCATTGATTTCATAGAAAATTGGTTCTTCCTCCGACGCTGTTACAACCGTTACTCTCTTCAAAATCGGGAATGCAGCATCACTTGTTGCCAATTCATTTTGACGGTTAAGTTTCGATTGTACATCTTCTAGGTTTTCGGCCGGAACCAAGATCGCCACTGAATAATCTTTATCGCTGGGAATGGCGTCGGTTAGAAGCCAAGAATTATATTTTTTTAGTTCATTGACATCTACATTTGCCATGGCTGCAATGTCGTTGAATGTTTTGCCTTTTGTTTTTTTGTATTCAACAAACGAGAAACGAGATTCTTTCAAACGATTGATTCTGTATTCAAAAGCTATGCGGTGGGCAATCGCTTTTATTAAATAGCGGTCAGTTTGGGCGTCAAAGCTTACTTCGTTGGCATAAGACCATTGTGATGGAACAATTTTGCTAATGCCAGTTGCACCAAGAGAATAAGAAAAAAGTGAGGAAATCCAGTTTTTATAAATCAGATTATTACGTTTGATATACAAAGCTGCTGCTCTTGTAGAAGCATAAATGTTTTTACGTTCATCAATTTCTTTATCAACTCGTAAGCCTAATTCTTGAGCAGTGGCTGGCTTCATTTGCCAAAAACCAACGGCATTTGATGTAGAAATTGCGTCAGGTAGGAGCGAACTTTCGGCCACGGCTACGTATTTAAAATCTTCGGGTACTTCTTCTTCTTCGAGAATATTTTCAATGATTGGAAAATACCATTGAATTCGCTCAAGTTTATCGAGTAAGTATTTATTTTCGGGAGTAAGTAAAGAATTGACTTCTTTTTGGACAAGTTTTTGGGCATCTACGTCGAGTTTTACGGTTATGCTAGCAAACTCTAGTTTTTTAGGAACTTCAGGAAGTATAGCCTGCTGGGCAAATACTCCTTGAATGCTTATAAGCAAAAGTAGTAAAGCAACGTTTGTTTTCATTTTATTAGGAAAATATGGGTTCTATTGTAATGGTTACTCGTTATTTGGTTACTTGTTATTGGTGAACTTGTTACTTGTTATTGGTGGACT
>NZ_JBMLRC010000474.1:0-1266 GCF_049241225.1 Emticicia sp. | reverse complement strand
CTGTAAAATTGCCACAAGTAAGAGGCATCGACCCATCAATTTATTTCGATGAAGCAACTGACAAAGCCTACATTACTTACAACAGCGATGCTCCTGACAATAAGCCACTTTACCCTGGCCACCGCACCGTGCAAATGTATGAGTTTGATTACAAAAACTTAAAGGTAATTGGCGAGAAAAAACAATTAATCAACGGCGGTGTGGACATTACCAAAAAACCAGTTTGGATTGAAGGTCCCCACATCATGAAACGTAACGATTGGTATATTTTGTATTGTGCCGAAGGTGGAACATCGGTCAATCACTCACAAGTGGCCTTGCGTAGCAAAGATATTTGGGGGCCGTATGTGCCTTATGAAGGAAACCCAGTATTGACTCAAAGAGGCTTACCTGCCGACCGCCCAAATCCTATTACTTCGGCAGGACACGCCCAGTTTATTGAAGGTCCAGACGGAAATTGGTACTCAATTTTCTTGGCTGTTCGCCCTTACGAAGGCGATTATTACAACACAGGTCGTGAAATGTTTATCGCTCCGCTCACTTGGGTAAACGATTGGCCAATGATTGAACACGGCGAAAAACCCCTCGAATACAAATACAAAACCAACATAAAAGAAGTTAAACAAAAAGGTGCTTTGCCTCAAAATGGTAACTTTTCTTATACCATGAAGTTTGATAAAGGTCTTGACCTTTCGATGATGCACTTGAGAAAGGTAGATAGCAGTTCGTTTAAAACTTCTAAAAATGGATTGACATTAAAACTAAAACCTGAAACTATTTCAGAACTCGGCAATCCATCTTTTGTAGCCAAACGCCAGCAACACATGAACAGCACGGCCGAAACTGAGCTTGTTTTTACACCAAAATCTGAAAAAGAGAAAGCGGGTTTAGTTATTTATCAAGACGAAAGTCACTATTATTTCTTGGCAAAATCAATCAAAGAGGGTAAAACTCAGGTAGAATTATACAAAAGTGTTCACCGCAAAAAAGATGTAGAGTTGATAAATACGTTACCAGTAGGCAATGGGAAATTAGTGCTACGTATCACTAATAATGCCGATAAATGCCATTTTGCTATTTCAGAAAACGGCAAAGACTTTAAGATTTTGGCCGAAAACCAAGATGGTAAACACCTATCTACCCGAGTTTCGGGTGGTTTTATTGGTAATGTTTTTGCCATGTATGCCACTTCAAACGGTGAAAAGTCAGAGAATAACGCCACATTTAAGTATTTGAAATACAGCGGTGATGATGCCGTTTTGAGAT
>NZ_JBMLRC010000473.1:0-5100 GCF_049241225.1 Emticicia sp. | reverse complement strand
TCGCTTCGCCCCTTCTCCAACATTCCGCCGATGAGTAGGCAGATTGTTGATTACTAACAAAAACGGCTCTTAGAAAAATTTCTAAGAGCCGTTTTTGTTAGATTCCTGTATAATTGAAAGGAGAAATGCGTCGAAGTTCATATTTTACTTTTTCGCTTACATCCAGCGTATCAATAAATTCTTTGATGCGTTTTTCGGTGATTTTTTCGTTTTTACGAGTCAATTCTTTCAATGCCTCGTAAGGTTTCGGGAAGCCCTCACGGCGAAGTACAGTCTGGATTCCTTCGGCCACAACCGCCCAATTTTCTTCCAAATGGTGGTCGATTGCTTCTTGATTGAGTTCGAGTTTATCCATACCTTTCAATAATGATTTCAAGGCAATGACGGTATGCCCAACTGGCACGCCCAGATTTCTCAAAACCGTCGAATCGGTCAAGTCTCTTTGTAGGCGAGAAACAGGTAATTTTGCCGAAAAATGCTCGAAAAGAGCATTAGCAACGCCTAAATTTCCTTCGGCATTTTCAAAATCAATTGGATTTACTTTATGTGGCATGGCCGACGAACCAATTTCGCCCGCTTTGATTTTTTGCTTGAAATAACCCATCGAAACGTAAGTCCAAACATCACGAGAGAAATCAATCAAAATCGTATTGAGACGTTTGAGGGCATCAAACATAGCTGCCAACATATCATAATGCTCAATTTGTGTCGTTTTTTGGCTGCGAGAAAGTCCGAGCCAATCGTTTACGAAGCTATTACCAAACGCCACCCAGTCGGTTTGCGGATACGCCACATGATGAGCGTTGAAATTACCAGTCGCTCCACCAAATTTAGCGGCGTAAGGCACTGCATTGAGCATTTCGAGTTGTTTCTCGATTCTTTCACAGAACACCAACAATTCTTTGCCCAAACGAGTAGGCGAAGCTGGTTGTCCGTGTGTATGTGCGAGTAGTGCAATATCTTTCCATTGCTCAGCCAATTCGTGCAATTTTGTCAAAACCTGCTGAAAAGTTGGTACAACCTCAACAAGCATCGCTTCTTTCAACGATAATGGAATGGCAGTATTATTGACGTCTTGTGAGGTTAGCCCGAAATGGATAAATTCCGAATGTTGAGCAATCCCCAAAACTTCAAAAGCTTCCTTGATAAAATACTCAACGGCTTTTACATCGTGATTCGTAACTTTTTCAGTTTCTTTGATTTTGAGAGCATCTTCCTCCGAAAAATTTTCATAAATCGCACGAAGATTTTTATACAAACCTTTATCAAAACCTTCGAGTTGAGGTAGCGGAAGCTCACAAAGAGCAATAAAATATTCTATTTCAACTCTCACACGGTAGTGGATGAGTCCGAATTCAGAAAAATATTTTGCAAGATTTTCGATTTGTCGGCGGTATCGACCATCAACAGGAGAAATAGCAGTAAGAGTATTCAAAAGCATAATTGTCAGGTAAAAATCTTTGGAAATCAAAAGTTTTGAAGATAGCAACTGGATTTAGTTGAGTTAAATCTCTTTGGAAAAGCCACAGCAGCTTACCGCCAACATCAAACATCAAAGCTCCAACCTCGAAATTCAAAGTACAAAGTTAAACCTATTGTGTGTTCTGACAAAATAAATTAACTTGCCAAACAATTTCAACCCTATATCAAACATAACCTCAATGCAAACTTCAAACTTTATTGGTGAATTGCTGGGTACACTTGTACTCATTTTACTCGGCGACGGCGTTGTTGCCAATATTCTTTTAAAAGGCTCAAAAGGTGAAAATGGTGGCTGGATGGTCGTGACAGCCGCTTGGGGATTTGCGGTCATGTGTGGCGTATTTATAGCCCAAAAATTTGGTAGCCCAGATGCCCACCTCAACCCTGCAATTACGATTGCAATGGCCGTAAAATCGGGCGATTGGTCGAATGTTGTTCCATTTATTACCGCTCAGCTGATTGGGGCATTTTTGGGAGCCACACTCGTTTGGCTTACGTACTTACCACACTGGGCAATTACCGAGGATAAAGGTGCAAAATTAGGAGTTTTTGCCACCGCTCCTGCTATTAGAAATACAACTGGTAATCTTATATCTGAAGTGGTTGGAACAATCATCCTAATTGTTGTGTCAAGTTCGTTCACTGCCGATTTGCCCAATGGTTTTGCTCCTTATTTAGTTGGTATGCTGGTTTGGTCAATTGGCTTATCATTAGGCGGCCCGACTGGCTATGCCATCAATCCTGCCCGTGATTTAGGACCTCGAATCGCTCATGCAGTTTTGCCAATTTCGGGCAAAGGCACAAGCGACTGGAGCTATGCCTGGATTCCTGTGGTTGGGCCAATTGTGGGGGGTATCTTAGCCGTTTTGTTTCTAAATGCGTTTAATTTTTAGAAAATCAATCTTCATAAGAGTCGAGCTAAATAAAATCACCGCTCCTTTCTTGAAAACTGATGTTGATTATTTATAGTTATTTATCAAAACATTTCATTACCCAATCTTAACAAACGCCATCAGCATGAAACGATTGCTAATTATTTTTTTATTTTTTGCCACGACTGCTTGGGGACAAAATACGTACAGTATAATTCCTCAGCCTGATACACTTATAGCCAAAAGCGGAACATTTGTAATTAGTAGTGAAACCCGAATTATTTTACAAACTAACGATGCTCCAACAGCGGCCGTAGCAAAATTATTGTCGAGCCAAGTAGCTCAAACAACTGGTATGAAGCTTTTTACCGAAGTTTCGTTACCAAAAGTGCCAAGAATTGACCCTAAAACAAAAAAAACGATTCCTGCACCACCAATTACAAACGCTATTTTGTTTGTAAAATCAACTCGACCAATGCCCGAAGATAACTACGAACTTTCGGTTGAGCCAAATCTTGTAACTATCACTGCCAGTGCTTCGCAAGGATATTTTTATGCCCTTCAAACGCTGTTTCAATTGCTTCCTGCCGAAATTTATAGTTCGACCAAAGTCAATGGTTTACAACTAAAAGTGCCTTGTGTGAATATTGTTGATAAACCTCGCTACGAACACCGTGGCTTTATGCTCGATGTCGGTCGTCATTTTATGCCATTATCTTTTGTGAAGAAAACCATTGATTTATTGGCAATGCACAAAATGAATATTCTGCACTGGCACTTGACAGAAGACCAAGGTTGGAGAATTGAAATCATGAAATACCCTCGCCTCACACAAGTTGGCTCGGTACGTTCTGAGACAATTGAAGGTAAAATGTCTTACAATCAACCATTAAAGTTTGATGGCAAAGAACACTCAGGATTTTATACACAAGATGAAATCAGAGAAGTTGTAAAATATGCCCAAGACCGATACGTAACGATTATTCCTGAAATTGAAATGCCAGGCCATGCTTTGGCGGCTTTGGCGGCCTATCCAGAATTGGGTTGTACGGGCGGGCCTTACGGCGTAGCTAAGATTTGGGGGGTAATCGAAGACGTTTACTGCCCCACTGAGAAGACTTTTAAGTTTATTGAAGATGTATTGACTGAAGTAATAGGCTTATTTCCAAGCAAATACATTCATATTGGCGGGGATGAGTGTCCGAAAATTACGTGGCAAAGAAGCAAATTCTGTCAAGATTTAATGAAAGCTCAAGGTTTGAAAGATGAGCACGAACTTCAAAGTTATTTTATTAAACGTATTGATAAGTTTTTGACTTCAAAAGGCAGAAAACTAATGGGCTGGGACGAGATTTTGGAAGGTGGACTTTCGCCAAACGCTACCGTGATGTCGTGGAGAGGTGTGCAAGGCGGCATTGAGGCAGCTAAACAAAAACACGATGTAGTAATGACACCAAATTCGCACGTTTATATTGATTACTATCAGTCGCATGCCGTAACAGAGCCTTTAGCAATTGGCGGTTTTTTAACTTTAGAGAAAGTTTATTCGTACGAACCAACTCCATCAGAGCTAAAACCCGAAGAAACCAAGCATATTTTGGGAGCTCAAGTGAATCTTTGGACAGAATACGTGGCCACACCCGAACACGCAGAATATATGACTTTCCCTCGTGCGTGTGCTTTATCGGAAGTTACGTGGACACCTTCTATCAATAAAAACTTTGCTGATTTTGGTCGTAGATTAGAAGCTCACTTCAAGCGATTAGATGTGCTGAAAGTAAATTATGCCAAAAGTATTTTTGATGTGAAAGAAACAGCGACGCCTAACAAAAATACGCAAACCGTAGAAGTAAAATTAGAGCCTTACGTGCGTGATGCACAGGTGCGTTACTCGCTCGATTTCTCGAAACCAACGGCTAACTCCCCTGTTTTTGTACCGCAGACATTCAATAAACTGACTACCGTGAGAGCAGCAATTTTCAGAAATGGCCAGCAGATTGGCAAAGAGTTCGTAAAAACTTACAGAATGCCTGATAAATAATTTTGAATGATTGCCGCAGTGGAACTGACTGATAGAATGAGTGAATGAAGAGCAATTTATCAACTATTTGATGATTAAATCGTAAAGATGGTCTAGTGCCAAATTCTATCATTCATTCATCCTATCATTCAAAATTAGATTTTACTCTTCTCCCAAAAACGGATATTTATAATCAGTTGGCGAAACGAATGTTTCTTTGATTGTGCGTGGCTGCACCCAACGATAAAGATTCAAAATCGAACCTGCTTTATCATTTGTTCCCGATGCTCTCGCACCACCAAATGGCTGCTGACCAACTACCGCACCCGTTGGTTTATCGTTGATATAGAAATTACCTGCTGAGTTAACCAGTTTTTTCATTGCCAAATCAATGGCATATCTATCTTGCGAGAAAATCGCACCCGTAAGAGCATAAGGCGAAGTTGCATCAACTAATTCAAGTGTCTTCTCGAAATCTTGTGGCTCGTAAACATAGATTGTTAGTACAGGCCCGAAGATTTCTTCGCACATCGTTGTATAATTTGGGTCAGAAGTTAATAAAACCGTTGGTTCAATAAAATACCCTTTCGATTTATCGTAGTTTCCGCCTGCAATTACCGTGATTTTATCGCTTTTCTTTGCATTATCAATGTATCCTGCAATTTTATCGAACGCACGCTCATCAATAACGGCATTCACAAAATTTGAGAAATCTTCTGTACCACC
>NZ_JBMLRC010000472.1:0-1863 GCF_049241225.1 Emticicia sp. | reverse complement strand
CAAGCCCTCTGCTGCCTCCGCCCGATAATGCGATTCCTATTTTCATGGATTTAATTAGTGAATGAATGTATGTGCGTATGAGTGAATGTTTTTTTCGTTATCTTCAACTCTGTGCCTTTGTACCTTTGCAACTTATTACCTTTCTTAAACTTTCACAAAATCAGCTACTCTATAACCTTTTTCGGTTAGTTGAATCGTGGCTGCTTCGTGCGTTGGGTCGTGGTCGAAGATGATAGTCCAATTTTCTTCCACGGCTTGCTTCAACAACGCTTCTTTTTCGGACATTGTTTGTAGCGGACGCACATCGTAGCCCATCACGTAAGGAACAGGAATGTGTGCGTGCGATGGAATGGTATCGGCAATGTATAAATACGTTTTTTCACCGACACTTATTTTAGGCATTATCATTTTTTCGGTATGCCCATCGGCATAAAGCAAACTGATATTTTCTCCAAAAGGCTTCTCGGTTTTATCAGTAAACTTCAACGCCCCCGTTTCCTGCATCGGCATAATGTTTTCTTTCAAAAACGTGGCTTTTTCTCTTGGATTTGGCTTTGTTGCGGCCTCCCAATGCTCTGAGTGAGTCCAATAATTGGCATTCGGAAAAACCAATTCGAGTTGGTCTTTGGCGGTATTCCATTTTACGCTTCCTCCGCAATGGTCAAAATGCAAATGTGTACTAAGCACATCGGTAATTTCGTTGGGCGAATAACCCGCTTTTTTGATGGAATTTATCAAATCACCCTCGCCATGCCGAAAATAAAAACCTTGCCAACGAGCGTCTTGTTTATCGCCCATGCCGCTATCTACCAAAATCAGTTGTTTACCCGTATCAATCAACAAACAACGCATCGCCCAACTGCAAAGGTTATTTTCGTCGGCGGGTATTTGTTTGTTCCAGATTGTTTTTGGAACAACCCCAAACATCGCTCCACCGTCTAATTTAAAATGCCCAGCATCAATTACATGAATTTGCATATATTTTGCTAATTGTTTCTTAAATATACTTGTATGTAGTAAAATTAAATTTATAAATAAAAACTAACTTGCTGATTACTAAATTCTTCGCCTTACTTTTTTTTGAAAAAAAGTAACAAAAAAACACGAATCTTACAATCACCTCTCGAAAAATTTGGTAAAAAATCAAAAGAACTTTATAGATTTACTTTACCAAATTTTTCAAACGGCGTGTAAGATTCATTTAAGGTACATAATTTTATATATTTGCTTACGCTTTATATTTTAGGTTTTTATGTTACAAATATATCGAATATTCGCTCATTCACTCAATCTGTCATTCACTCATTAGATTTTAAATGCAAATACGTACCAAAATAGCCATTCAGTTTACTATCATTATTGCTGCAATTTTGATAATCTTTTCGTTGGCGATTTACTATACCTCAGAGAATTTTCGGAAACAAGAATTCTATAATCGTCTGACCGACCGAGCGGTTTTGACAGCTGGACTTTTGAAAGAATTAAAAATTACGGAAAAGGATAAAAAGAAACTTCGTGAAGCCAATAAAACTTTTTTAACTAAACTCAATGCAGAAAAAGTATTGATGTTTAATGAAAAAGATGAGCTGGTCTATTCCAGCTACAAAGCCGATTCTATTCTGTTTAGTCCAGATTTTTTGAATCAAGTACGTAAACAGAAGTATGTCGAAACCAGCGACTGGGAAAACCAAGTAATTGGTAAGATGTATGAAGATAAAGAGAAAAAAATGTATGTCGTGGTAGCATCAGCGAGTGATAAATATGGACAAGAAAAACTCAAAAACATCAGAGATACGCTCGTTATTAGCTTTATTATCGGCATTTTACTGACGGTATTTTTAGGGGTGATTTTTGCAGGACAAT
>NZ_JBMLRC010000471.1:25306-30143 GCF_049241225.1 Emticicia sp. | reverse complement strand
GTTACATTTGAAAAACCAAACGGTTCGGCTGGCATTTGTCCGTTCATATCGAGTTTGTTATCGCCGTTTAAATCTTGGTATAAAACAATGGCATATTTGCCTTCCAACATTCCTTCAAACTTTAAAGTTATTTCACCTTCTTTGGTTACTTCGGCGGTGGCTGATTTTATTCCTCCACCTTGTGGGAAGCTATTTTCATCGTTCGAAATCGTAGCCAAGATTTTCCCTGTTCGTTGCTGAATACCTTTTACCGTAACTGTTACACTGTATTTGTTTTGAGCAAAAGTGATAGTTGAAGTAAATGCAAAAATTGCGATTAGGATGATTGTTTTTACAAGCGTTTTCATTTTGATTTCTATTTTGTGTTTAAAATATTTGTGCTTTTGAATGGTACAAATGTAGAGTAAATACTATTTTGAAAACAAATGAAAGGGCTAATTATCAAACCTTTGGGAAGTTTGACAAAACGAAGGGGAGAATGACAAAAATGTGGGATAATCGTAAAGCTTTCCTACGAGTTTATTTCAATCGTTCAACAATCTCTGAGTATTTGCGAGCAACTGGAACGAGCAATTCGGGGGCTTCGAGGTGAAGTTTATAGCCTTGTGCATTGCCCGTTACTTTCTCAACTTTATCGAGATTGACAATAAACGAGCGATGACAACGCACAATGTTTTCGGAAGGTATTTGGCTTTCGAGGCGAGTAAGGCTACTACGAAGAAGCTCTTTTTGGAGTTTCCCCTGCTTTTCGTAATATATAGTTGAATAATTATCAGACGATTCAATAAAATAAAGAGATTCGGCTCTTAACTCTATCGAATCTTTTTCGTTTTCGGCTATTAGTTTTAAAAGAGCGGAACTTTGTACCTTATTTTCGGAAACCTTTTCTGCTAAAGTAATTTCTGGCGTTTGATGATGAACAATGATTGGCTGATTGTATTTTTTGAGTTGAACGATGTAATTGAGCATTACGCCAAATGTTGCAGGAAAAATACCGATAATCATAACCGCCAAGAGCATCCAAAAGAAACTACTTATGCCATTTTCTAAGTTAAAAATAAGATTACTATACACTACATTGCCAGCCGCAATCATCAGAATGAGCATCATTATTGAAAGGATTTCTTTTCCGACATTCCAGGTGGCTTCACTATGGTATTTGGGGAATGTTTTGAAAACCACAAACCGAAGAATAATGCCACACAAAGTAGTAATTAGTCCATAACCAGCCAAATACAAATTTTTGTTGGGGTCATGCCATTCAGAAACGCCGAAAGGCTGAAAAAATATCAAAAAAAGTGCAATAAAAGTACCTTCACCGATACTTTGTATGAGTAAACGGATATTCGATTTTTCGCCAAAAGGATATGGTTGTTGTAGAATTCTCAGCACGATTTGAAGGACTTATAAGATTGTAAGATTGAGTAAACTCTTTTTCATTAAATACACAGAATAAGTGTCTTACAAAACAAATAACGAGTAAAAGATAACTAATTACCAATCAAAACGGACGCCAGTTTGCAATTTGGTTAATAAAACTCGGTACAACTTCTGGGTACATCGCAATCATCACAACTACGCCAAAAATCGCACCCCACCAGTGAGCCGAATGGTTAATGTAGCCATTGCCACGTCGCATTTCATAATAAGTAAATGCCAAATAAAGAATGGCAAAAATAAACGCAGGCATCGGAATAAAAAATACCGCCAGCTTCGCAGTAGGAATGAATAAAATCGCTCCAAAAATTACGGCAGAAACCGCTCCTGATGCACCGAGTGAATTATAATTTCCGTCTTTGCGGTGCTTGAAAAATGTCGATAAATCAGACACCACGATCGCTACTACATAGAAAATCACATAAGCTACCGAACCAAGACGAGGGTCGTTATCGAATTTTTGGATGAAAACCTGCTCAATAAAATCACCAAAACTATATAAGGTGAACATATTGAAAAACAAGTGCATAAAATCGGCATGAACAAAACCCGAAGTTACGAAACGGTGATATTCACGGTTGCGGTCAATAGCTTTGGGGTTCATCATCCAACTATAAAGCATCGTTGGGTTACTCAGTGCGTAAAGACTCACACCTACCGTGACGAGTATAATTAAAAAATTTGCGGTCAGTTGCTCCATTTTTTTTGTTTTTTACTGTCGACTGTGGACTATCGACCGTGGACTTTTTACGATTCTCGTTCTATTAATTGTTTGGTAAGCTCAATCAACGGCTGTTTTCTTTCTGCCGAAGCATTGAGTTTTTCTAAATCAGCCAAGCCTTTATCAAAAAACGCATTCATTTTTTGTTCGGCCAATTGTCTGATATTCAAGGAGTCATAAATAGCTCTTACTGCTTTTACTTTTTCGTCTTTATCAAATTCTTTGGCATCAATCCATGCTTGTAGCTCAGTTTCTTGGGCAGTACCTTTACCGATTTCGAGAGCTTTTAGCAAAAGCCACGTTTTTTTGTTTTCGATAATATCGCCACCTACTTGTTTGCCAAATTTTTCGGGGTCACCATAAACATCCAAAATATCATCTTTTAGCTGAAAGCCAATACCGATATTTGTTCCGAAATCATACAATAATTGTGTAGCTTCTTCGCCAGCTTCGGCAATCAAACCACCCAGTTCTAAGGCAAAACCCAGCAAAACTGATGTTTTTAGACGAATCATATTGATGTACTCGTCTTCTGTAACATCATTTCGGGTGGCAAAATTCATGTCCCACTGCTGGCCTTCACAAACTTCGGCTGCCGTACGGTTAAATCTTCTGATTACGTGCTTAAAAATATTATCATCAACGGCCGTCATCAACTCATACGCACATACGAGCATCACATCACCCGAAAGAATCGCCACATTTGAGTTCCATTTTTCATGCACCGTTGGCTTGCCCCTACGTAGTGGAGCAGCATCCATAATATCATCGTGCATGAGTGTGAAATTATGAAAAACCTCTACGCCAAGGGCTGGTTTTACAGCCTTTTGCCAGTCATCAACAAAAATATTAGTGGCCATCACGGTAAGTAATGGACGCATTTTTTTACCACCGAGCGACATCAAATATTCGATGGGTTCGTAGAGTTCAACGGGACTTTCGCCGTATTTTGTATGAGCAATTTCGGTTTGAATTGCTTTAAGGAATACTTCTAATGACATAAAATGTGGAGCGAACATCCTGTTCGCCGAAAATCAGATACACGGATTGAAAAACAAATAACGCCAAACTTAGCAAAACTACCAAGCAAATTATGTATTCAAGCATGGTATAAAATCGAAAGACTTTGAATATCAACTCATTAAAGTTGTATTTGGTTTTAGTTTATGATTTTTAATTTTCGCCCACTAAATCATTTTATTTGACCACCTATCAAAATTTCGTCTTGACTTTGTTGGTTCTTCTGCAAATTTGGTCATCAAACAAACCGTATATAATGCGAACTTTACTCACAATTTTACTACTAACAAGTTCATTTACAGGCTTTTCGCAGGCAGTTTCGGCCAAAATAGATTCAGTGCGAAAATTAGTTGAAGCAACTTTCAATGAAAAAAACGGTAAAGCACTTTACGCCCTAACTAACGAAAGCTTTCAAAAACAAGTTTCAGAAACTCAAATCGTCCAAGTATCTTCGATGATTTATAATCAACTCGGAAAATGGCAAACTTCGGAATTTCAGAAAACAACCAATGGTGTGGCACATTACAAAGCTATTTTTGAGAAAGGAAGTCAAAATTTCTTTATTGGACTTGATAAAAACGATAAAATCTCAACACTGCTCTTTCAGCCTTACAAAGGTGATGTACCGAAGAAGGATTATCAAGTGGCAAGTAACAATCCAATGAAAACGCCGCTCGATTTACGAGTTGATAGCTTGGTAAGGCCCTACATTCAGATGCAACACACGGCAGGCATTTGTGTGGCATTCATAAAAGATGGAAAAACTACTACTTACAGCTACGGTGAAATTAAAAAAGGTGAAAAACAATTACCCGATGCTGATAAAACCTTTTTTGAAATTGGCTCAATCACTAAAACTTTTACAGGCATTTTACTTGCCGATGAAGTGGTAGGAGGCAAAATGTCGCTCGACGACCCCATCAATAAATACCTGCCTGATTCGATTGGAAAAATGGAATTTAAAGATGTGCCAATCACGCTCAAAACTTTATCGAATCATTCATCGGGATTTCCTCGTTTACCGATGAATCTTTACAAAAAAGGCGATGATGCCAATAATCCGTATCAGAATTATGATGCTGGACGAATGTATAGCTATCTGAAAACTTTTAAGCCTTACCGTGAAGTGGGTGTAAACTATGATTATTCAAATTTTGCGGTGGGTTTGCTCGGAACAATTGTAGCTCAACAAAATCAGGTTTCTTACGAAGAATTATTATTGCAAAAAATCTGTAAACCGTTGAAACTGAAAAATACAAAAATCAGCTTAGATGCTACTGACAAAAATAATTTTGCACAAGGCTACGACGAAAAAGGCAAAGCCGCCACAGCATGGGATTTGAATATGTTGGCTGGTGCGGGTGGCATTCGCTCCACAACAAACGACATGGCAAAATATGTAGAGGCAAACATGACCAAAGCCCCCAAACAATTACAAGAAGCCATTGATTTAAGCCAAAAAGTAACTTTTGAAAGTGGGCAGAATATCGTGGGCTTAGGTTGGCACATCACCAAACGAAAAGGAAATACAATTTATCAACACTCAGGCGGTACGGGAGGATTCAGAACTTTCGTAGGTTTCGATAAAGAACGCCAAATTGGAGTAGTTGTACTTTCAAACTCAGCAGAGGAAGTGGCTATGATTGGAATGGGGTTGTT
>NZ_JBMLRC010000471.1:22391-25206 GCF_049241225.1 Emticicia sp. | reverse complement strand
TTAAGCATGAATATTCCAAACCCAACCAAATGTATCTTCTACTTTACCAGTACGAATATCATTTAAAGCGTTTTTCAAGCGAGTTGACATCGAATCGTCAGTGATTGCTGGTAATGCGTAATCTTTACCTTCAAAACCAATAGCAGCAAATGGCGAAACCACTACGGCAGTTCCTGCACCAAATACTTCGGTTACGCTTCCGCTTTCGATTCCAGAAATAATTTCTTCTACCGAAACTCTTCTTTCTTCAACTTCAATGCCCATTGATTTGGCCAATTGGAGCAATGTATCACGAGTGATACCTTTCAAAATTGTAGAGCTTGTGTTTGGCGTAATGAGTTTGCCATCTTTCACAAACATTACGTTCATCGTACCCGACTCTTCAAAATATTTATGTTCGATAGCATCTGTCCACAATAATTGTGTATAACCTTGCTCTTGAGCTAATTTTGCAGGATATAACGATGCCCCATAATTACCACCACATTTGGCTGAACCAACACCACCAGGAGCAGCACGGATAAACTCAGTTTCAACTTTCACTTTTGGTGGAGTTGAGTAATATTTTCCTGCTGGACTCATGATAATCATGAAGCGGTAGTTTTGTGATGGACGAACGCCCAAATACACATCACTCGCAAACATGAACGGACGCAAATAAAGCGAGTTATCTTCGCCTTTTGGCACCCAAGCAGCATCAATTTTCAATAATTCTTCCAAGCCTCCGATGAAAATTTCTTCTGGAACTTGTGCCATGCACATACGTTCAGCCGAAATATTGAAACGCTTGAAGTTTTCCAAAGGGCGGAACATCAAGACTTCATCTTTTTCATTTTTGAAAGCCTTCATTCCTTCAAAAATTGTTTGTCCGTAGTGAAGCGATGCCAACGCTGGATTATAACTAATATCTCCGTAAGGCAAAATCTTTGGGGTTTGCCATTCTCCGTTGATACAATCTGCGACCAACATGTGGTCAGTAAATATTGTCCCAAAAGCAATATTATTAGGGTCAAGTTGATGAATTCGGCTCTCAGCAACCAGTGTCACGTCTAAGTTAAGTGTTTCTGTCATAACAAAAAATTTGAATGAATGGCAATTTGATTTACTCTACCGCAAGAATTTTGTATCCGAAAATCTATAATAGAGACTTTATTAGTTATTTCTACTTGCGAAGTAACAAATAATATACCACACTGTCAAGGAAAAATGCAAAAATAGTTGTCAAGACAATCTTTTTTTTATTGCACCTTACTTTCTTCATATAAAACTTGCAAAACTGTCTGTCCAACGGCCTTTAAAGTGCCTTTATCAATGATACTCATGTTATCTTTTTGAGTGTGGTGATAATCGCCAAAAGTATTACCCGTTGTTGGGCGTAAATCACAAATATCAATCATCGGTATTTTTGCATTGACGTTTACAGGCACGTGGTCGTCGGTGATATTTCCAAAATCTTGATTCAAAAAATACTGGCTATAACCTAACTGACTCGCAATGCTCCAAACGTTGTTCATCACGGCAGGAGCGTATTGCATGGAAGCGTTATCTTTCGTGAAAGTTGCTCCTTTTGCTCCGACCATATCCAATAAAATTCCGAAATATGCCGAGTAGTTTGGTTTATGCAAATTTCTCGACCAATATTCAGAACCCATCAGCCAGCCACCGTTCGGAATCGTTACTTCTTTTGTATAACTATTTGGCGGACCCCAGTCTTCTACATCAAATAACACAACATCAATGCCAATGTTTGGTTTTTGTGCAGAATTTTGAATTGTGCGTAAAATCTCGAAAATAACAGCTACACCACTTGGGCCATCGTTGGCCGAGTCGAAAGGTTTATCTTTGGCCGTCGAGTCATCATCCGAAAACGGTCGAGTGTCCCAGTGCGAAGCCAAAATGATACGTTTGGTAGCTTGTGGATTGTACGTACCGATGATATTTCGGGCATTTAATACTTTTCCGTCGTAAGTTACTGGCTTGAATTTTTGCTCAATTACCTCACAACCGAGCTTTTTTAGTTCACTGGCCATCCAATCGCCACATTTTACGTGAGCCGCCGAATTGGGAATTCTCGGTCCAAATTTTACTTGTTTTGCTATATAATTATAGGCTGTATCAGCGTTGAATGAGGGTGCGGTAGCTAGTTTCACGGTTTCGGTTGAGGTAGAAGTTTCTTCCGAACTAGCCGATTGCTTACAACCAACAAAAGCCGTAGAAATAGCAAAAACAGATAAATAACAAGTGTATTTTAGTAAATTCATAATAAAATTTGTGTAAAAACGAATACCTATTAGCGAAGCGTCGCCAGTGGTTGAGCAAAGTTATATGTTTTGATTCTTTTCTACTAACGTTGAATCGAATTAAGTATTTCAAGAATCGTTTTTTTGATTAGCTTTGTGAAATAGAATTCAAGACATCAGACAAGAGACAAAAGAAATTTCACAAGCTCTTTTCCCTCTTTTGTCTCTTGTCTATTGTCTAATAGCTGATAAAAAATGACCATAGAAGAAGCACAAAAGATTGTTGATGAATGGATTACGACCATTGGCGTAAGATATTTTAATGAATTGACCAATACGGCAATGCTCATGGAAGAAGTGGGCGAAGTGGCTCGAATCATGGCACGCCGCTACGGCGAACAGTCGGAAAAGGAATCGGATAAAAACAAAGATTTGGGCGATGAAATGGCCGATGTACTTTTTGTATTGATTTGTTTGGCCAATCAGACGGGTATCGACCTCACGGAGGCTCTCCGCAAAAATCTCGAAAAGAAAACCAAACGTGATTTATTACGCCACAAAAACAATGAAAAACT
>NZ_JBMLRC010000471.1:0-22291 GCF_049241225.1 Emticicia sp. | reverse complement strand
ATCTCGAAAAGAAAACCAAACGTGATTTATTACGCCACAAAAACAATGAAAAACTAAATTCTTAAACCCTAATCCATTGATAAAATGATAAATGTATTAAGTTTAGACAACCTTCATTCTACATTTTTCATTCTACATTCTTAATTGTGCTTTAGCACCCACTGCCTGATGTTTACAATTCTGAGACAAGCCTTCCGTCGTACTGCTCAAAACTGGCAAATAGTTTTGGTTATATTTCTCGTAAACTTCACTTTGGGGCTTATCATTGCTTTTCCGAGTTTTAGTATTATTAAAGCTGAATCTGAGCAATCATTGGCATTCGAGAAACTAATCAAAGATTTTGATTTTACGGTTTTCTATGACTTCATGCACAAAAGCGGCAAATCATTGATTTCAATGATTCCTGTTAGTCTGGTTTTAAGTGGTTTTTATATTGCCTTAAATATTTTCTTTTCAGGTGGAATTCTGAGCCAGTTTACACTTCGTGATACTTTCAAACTAACCGAATTTCTGAAAAATTCTGGGCATTATTTTCTGCGATTCTTCTTGTTATTTTTACTTCAAGTTGTTTTCCTTGTTTTGGCGATTTTACTCGTATTTATTATTTACGGCATTTTTGGAGTAATAGCTGATAGAAAAACTGAACCAACTTTCGTGGCGTGGATGATTTTTCCGAGTGCTTTTGCCTTCTTCATCATTACTTTTTTACTCAATGTGGGCGACTACGCCAGAGTTTTATTACACCGAGATGATTTATTGAATCCGTGGAAAGCATTTTGGAAAGCTACCGAGTATATTTTCCGAAATTTCAAAACCATGCAAATATACTGGGCAGTTGTGGTGTTTAGCTTTGCAGTAATACTGGTTTATCTTCTTCTCGAATCAAATATCGGCATGACTTCGGGTTTGAAAATCTGGATGATGTTTATCATTCAACAGTTTTTTATTTTTTGCAGAGTTTTTATTCGTACTTGGAATCTCAGCAATGCTTTTGATTTTGTTTCTCTCCGCCCGATTCCGCTCACACCAAAGCCAATAATCCTTGAACCCGAAATAATAGAAGAAGCAAGTCAGGAAACACAAACCGATGAAGAACAAGATTCGGAAACTAAACTTTCTGAATAAGAGATTTGTTGTTTGAAAAGAAGTGATTTTAAGGAAGGCTTCCCTTTGAGGGAAGCCTTCCTTAGTAACGTAATTCTTGTTTAAAATTAGTCGAAATGGAAGATATAATAGTAAATAGAGTAGCCAAAAGTGGTTTATTATCGCTCGACTTAGAAGATTATTACCACGCAGGCGAACGAGTAGTTTATGATTTGAAAGATAATCTTTTCATGGGTTTGATTCTGAAAGAAAAAGATTTCAGAGAATTTATCAAAGCTCATGACTGGAGTCAATATGCAGGCAAAAACGTAGCCATTACCTGCTCCGAAGATGCCATTGTACCAACTTGGGCCTACATGCTTTTGGCAATTCAACTTGAGCCTTACGCTCACATGGTAGTTTTTGGAAGTTTGGCAGATTTAGAAACCAAACTTTACGAAGAAGCACTTTCAAGAATCAATTTTCAAGAATACGAAGGCACAAGAGTAGTTGTAAAAGGTTGTAGCAAGGTTTCTGTACCCACAAGTGCGTATGTAGAGGTCACTCGTCGTTTACGACCTTATGCCCAAAGCATCATGTTTGGCGAACCTTGCAGCACTGTGCCACTTTATAAAAAGCCGAAACTATAATTCTTGCATAATTTTCTGTAATTTTGCGACCCGTTTGTATCACAATTCTCTGAATTGTGTTTATTTCTAATTAATTTCTACGATTTCAAACAACTTAGAAAGTTGTTTTACAAAAATATGGTTCGTGTAAGATTTGCTCCCAGTCCAACAGGCCCTCTGCATATCGGAGGTGTTCGTACTGCTTTGTATAATTATCTTTTTGCCCGCAAAATGGGCGGAAAAATGCTCCTCCGTGTCGAAGATACAGACCAAACTCGCTATGTGCCTGGTGCGGAAGATTATATTTTAGAAGCCTTGAAATGGGTAGGTATCGAAATCGACGAAGGTCAAGGCGTTGGTGGGCCACATGCTCCTTATCGCCAGTCGGAAAGAAAACCAATGTATCGCCAATACGCCGAGCAACTAATTTCGGAAGGCAAAGCTTATTATGCTTTCGATACCGCCGAAGAGTTGGACGAAATGCGTAAGCGTCTCGAAGAAGCAAAAGTTGATAATACCTCGTACAATGCCGTTACGAGAATGCAGATGAAAAACTCGCTTACACTTCCAAAAGAAGAAGTTGAGGCAAGAATAGCAAATGGTGATGCCTATGTAATACGTTTAAAAGTACCTTTGAAAGAAGAAATTCGCTTCAAAGATATTATCCGTGACTGGGTAGTGGTGCATTCTTCGACGATTGATGATAAAGTTTTATTGAAGTCAGATGGAATGCCAACTTATCACTTAGCCAATATTGTTGACGACCACCTTATGGAGGTTACGCACGTAATTCGTGGCGAAGAATGGTTGCCTTCTGCACCTTTACATATATTACTATACAAAGCTTTTGGTTGGAAAGCTCCAGAGTTTGCTCACTTACCACTACTTTTAAAACCAGAAGGCAACGGAAAGTTGAGTAAACGAGATGGTTTGTTGGGTAATTTCCCGATTTTCCCGTTAGAGTGGAAAGACCCATCGAATGGAGATGTTGCTCGTGGTTTCAAACAAGATGGATACTTACCCGAAGCGGTTGTCAATTTCTTGGCATTTTTGGGTTGGAATCCTGGTACTGAACAGGAGTTCTTCACGATGGACGAGTTGATTGACTCGTTCAGCTTAGATAAAATCCATAAAGCAGGTGCAAGATTTATGATTGATAAAGCTAAGTGGTTTAATCAGCACTATATCAAATCAAAATCAGAAGGAGAATTGGCGGCTATCATCAAAGAATCAAAAGCAGATTTATCTGATGAATTGGCTGTTAAATTGGTAAGCTTAATGAAAGACCGTGTAACTTTCCCGCAGGAAATCATTACCGAAGTTCCTTTCATTTTTGAAGCACCAAGTGTTTATGACGAAGAAGTAGCAAAATCAAAGTGGAATGATGATGCTCGCAAAGCAATGGGCGTAATCAAAGAAGCCATTGCTGGAATGAGCGATGCTGATTTCACTTCTCAGCATATCCACGATACGATTTTTCCAGCTCTTGAGGCAGCTGGAATCAAAGCAGGAAAAGTAATGCAAGCATTCCGTTTGGCAATCACGGGCGTAGGCAAAGGCCCAGATTTGATGCTAACGTTGGAAATTTTGGGCAAAGCTGAAGTTATTTCACGTATCGAAAAAGCGGTTATTGCTTTAAGTTAGTCTTTCACGAGAGTCGAAACGATTTAACATTCCCAAGAGCATAAATACACGACATGCTGTTATTAAGATTCGGAGTAGGGAATAATCAAGTGGAAAAGAGGAAACGTAAAGACGATACGCACTCACTCCGCTGGATAGCAGCACTAAAAACATTGCTATTGAAATATAAAACTTGCTTTTTTCCGGGAAAGGCAAAAATGTTGATAACAAAACCATGTAAGTCAATGGCAAAATATACACTCCCGAAATAATCGCATTTTGGGTACTTGTAAGCGGAAATATTACAGCAAATAAAAAAGCAAAAGGAGTAAAGATATAAGAGACGAAAACTAAAAAAGTCTTTGATTTTCCGGAGAAATCTATCTTTGCTCCTTCGAGCTTAAATAGCCAAATAATCAAAATAAAATTGATAGCAATTAGAGTAAATTTTATAACACTATTGATAAAAAAATCTGTTATGTAAATTGTTAGTGGCGAAAAAAGAGAAATCAGTGTAGAAATCGCCAAAAGTTTATCACTTTTATTGAAGCTTTCGTTTCTTCCGGAATAATACCAATGAAATAGGTAGCCAACGATAGCCACTTGTATAAGAAAAGATGGAAAACTACCCAAGATGTAATATACACTCAGTTCGAGGGCAAGCAGTAAGGTAATTATCCCAACTTTCAGCATAGTTATTTTTAAAGGGGTTTGTATTAAAGCAAAAACGCCAAATACAATTTTTGAGATTCACAGCACAAACATACTACAATCATGGCAAAGAAAAAAACTGACGAAAAACCAAACACCGAGAAACCTCGTGTACACAAGGATTTAGATGGCTTCGATATAAAAATCAACTCTTTTGGCGAAATACAGATGAGTTACGACATCGAGAAAATCAATCAGTTTCTCAACAAAACCGTTGATGATAAGAAACTTAGAAACCGAAAGTAACGACTCAGCGATAAAAAAATTCAACAACGCCCTGTTGGCCGCTAATCATCATTTTCTGTTTTTCTTCCTCCGATAGTTTTCGCACTTTCGGGTTCATGTCGTAGTCGTTGATGTAAATCGTCCGCACAATATCTTCGGGTTTTGGTCGGCATACGGTTTCGGTCATGATATTATACAAAGCCGAAACGTAGCCTTTAAAATCTTGAATTTCAAAAGGTGCAAAGCCTGTCTTTAGGCGAGTTTCGTGGTCGATTTGCTCGCATCTCTCCAAGCGTAAGCCCAAAGTTTCTTCATTAAAAACTGGTTCATTTACTGTGCTATCAGTTGCAGTACTCAAATATTTTGTTTGGTCAAAAAGCTCAATCGGATAATTCATTAGAAGTCCACCATCAACAAAAACATCACATTCATCGCTTGGCAAAGGATTTTCAATAATTTTTCCTTTAGCATTTATCGAAATTGATTGGTAGTAAAGCGGAATTGACATTGAAACTCGTACAGCGTCACAGATTCTCATGTCGGGATAGGTCTCGTGCGAGAAAACTACAACTTTTTGTTTGGAAAGATTTACGCCAGTCACGTACAAATCTCTGTACGGCACGGTCTGAGCCAATTCGTGCAACTCTGCAAAAGTAAGGTTAGGTTTATTGGTGCGGTCGGCAATTAATTTCTGAATCGTATTTAAAAAGCTTTTCCCTTCATACCAACCAAATTTTTTCAAGAACCTTTCACCTGCCCGAAAGACCGTTCCGCCATCATTAAAAGTCTCAATGGGCGTATCGGCAATAATCTGTGAAATCTCAGCCGCTGAGTAGCCAACTGCCAACAAACACGCCTGTATTGCTCCTGCCGAAGTCCCTCCTACTCGCTGAATTTGTGGCAAAACACCTCGATTTTCGAGTTCAATCAATGCTCCGCCATAAGCAATGCCTTTGATGCCTCCACCCTCCATTACCAAATTTCTATAAACTTTCTGCTGAGCAAAACCCACCACCGAAAACAACAAACAAATAATAATTTTATACATTTTTATAGTCATATCTTCATTGAACCAGAAAACCATAATTTTTATCTCCCGCTGAAATCGCAGATATTCGCAGAAAAAGTGCATAATTTCAGCGTTTTTCTGCGAAGTCAGCGGGAATAAAAACATTCACAGATGAAATCTTGAAAATTAACGAAATTTCAGGTTTTCTATTACAATCAATGCTTTGACAAATCAACAACATAATCTAATCCTTTGATTTCGACTATTATTATTTTTTAATTCATAACTTTGCACATTGAATTAAAATTATCCCCAATGCACACCCATTCGCTCAAACTACGTAAACCCTTAGCAGTAATAGACCTCGAAACAACGGGTGTAAATGTAGCCAAAGATAAAATCGTAGAACTCTGTATCGCTAAAGCAAAACTCGATGGTACAGTAGAAGTAAAAACCAAGCTCATCAACCCTGGTATTCCGATTCCACTCGAAACGAGTCTTATTCACGGAATTTATGACGAAGACGTTAAAGACGCACCAACTTTCAAGCAAATTGGCAAGGCTCTTGCCCAGTTTTTAGAAGGTTGCGATTTGGCGGGCTTTAATAGTAATCGCTTCGATGTGCCAATGTTGGTAGAAGAGTTTTTGAGAATGGATATTGATTTCGATATTAAAAATCGCAAATTGATTGATGCTCAACGTATTTTCCATCTCATGGAGCCTCGTACGCTTTCAGCCGCTTATAAATTTTTCTGTAATAAAAGCCTTGAAAATGCCCACAGTGCCGAAGCTGATACGCTCGCTACGCTCGAAGTTCTCTGCTCACAAGTTGAACGCTACGAAGGTGTGAAAATCAAAAACGATAAAGGCGAAGAATACGAACCAGTAAAAAATGATATGGAAGTATTGCATCAGCTTACTTCGGCTAATATCGTTGATTTTGCTCAAAGAATGACTTTAAACAATAAGGGCGAAATTGTGTTTAATTTTGGTAAACACAGCGGAAAGCCTGTAAAACAAATATTAAAAAACGAGCCTCAGTACTACGATTGGATGATAAACGGAGATTTTCCGCTCGACACAAAACGTAAATTAACTGAGATTAAGCTCAAAATGATGCTTGATAAATAGATAAAAGACTGAATATCATAGCACATTCAACAATTTTCTTAAAAAGCACACTACAAAAACGAATATTGTTTATTTTTGCGGAAATATTCTTAAACGCACGCCCCAGAAAGGCGTATTTTGAAAGAATTAATTAAACTGTTAATTGATAAAGAAATGCAAAGCCAAATACCTGACATTTTTCAGATACCCCTAATAAATTATGTATTATTAGCCAGTATCTTGTTTATCATTGGCATCGTGGGTGTACTTATTCGCCGAAATGCCCTTATTATCTTCATGTCTGTCGAGTTAATGCTCAATGCCGTAAACCTACTTTTGGTTGCATTTTCGTCGTATCGTTCAGACCCAGCGGGACAAGTCTTTGTATTCTTCATTATGGCCGTAGCTGCTGCCGAAGTAGCCGTCGGACTCGCCATTATCGTAATGATTTACCGCAATATTCGCTCAATCGACGTGAGTCTTTTAGATAAATTAAAGTGGTAAGATTCTATGAAATGTAAAACGCAACTCTTCGTTTTTCATACTTCATTAATCATTATTCTTTGAAAATATAATTTGTAAGATATGTTATTAATAAAACTTATACCTTTATTTCCACTCATCGGTTTTTTAATCAATGGGCTTGGTTTCCGCAAAGTATCTAAAGGTCTGGCAGGTTGGATTGGCACAGGAGCGGCTCTTCTTTCGTTTGTTGGAGCTTTTTCAGCTTATCAAGCATTTATTGCAGGTGGCCAACAACCAATCATCGTTAGTATTTTTGATTGGATTACGGTCGGAACGCTAAATATCAATTTCTCTTTCCAAATTGACCAACTTTCTATCTTGATGCTCTTTGTTGTGACGGGTGTGGGTACGCTCATTCACGTGTATTCGATGGGCTACATGCACGATGATGAAGGCTTTGGTAAATTCTTCGCTTTCTTAAATCTATTCTTGTTCTCGATGTTGTTGCTCGTGATGGGTTCAAACTACATCGTGATGTTTATCGGTTGGGAAGGTGTAGGTCTTTGTTCTTATCTATTGATTGGTTTCTGGAATAAAAACTTTGAATACGGCAATGCCGCTCGCAAAGCGTTCATCATGAACCGTGTCGGTGACTTAGGTTTTTTGATTGGTATTTTCTTGATTATCAATCAATTTGGCACAGTAGAATACCTTCAAGTTTTCGATAAAGCGAAAGGTTTCTCGGTTGGCGATGCTACAATCGTAGCCATTACAGCTTTCTTGTTTATCGGAGCAATGGGAAAATCAGCTCAGATTCCACTTTACACTTGGTTACCAGATGCGATGGCGGGTCCAACACCAGTTTCGGCTTTGATTCACGCCGCTACAATGGTTACGTCTGGTCTTTACATGATTGTTCGCTCAAATATCCTCTACACCCTCGCACCTGGCACACTTGAAGTTGTGGCATGGGTTGGTGTAGCAACGGCTCTTTTTGCGGCAACAATTGGTATCTTCCAAAATGATATTAAAAAAGTATTGGCTTACTCAACCGTAAGTCAGTTGGGTTATATGTTTATGGCGATGGGTGTTTCGGCTTATACGTCGGGCTTCTTCCATGTTGTCACTCACGCATTCTTCAAAGCATTATTATTCTTAGGTGCTGGTAGCGTTATTCACGCAATGAGTGGGGAGCAAGATATTCGTCGCATGGGCGGACTTGGTGGTAAAATCAAAATTACGGCCATTACATTCCTTATCGGTACGATTGCCATCTCTGGTATTCCTCCATTTGCAGGTTTCTTCTCAAAAGATGAAATCTTAGCACATGTCTACGAACATAATAAAATCATGTGGGTTTTGGCAGTAGCTGGCTCAATGATGACTGCTTTCTATATGTTCCGTTTGTATTTCTTGACTTTCACGGGAAGTTTCAGAGGTACACACGAGCAAGAGCATCACTTACACGAGTCACCATTCAGCATGACACTCCCTTTGATGGTACTTGCAGTGTTATCAATCGTGGGCGGTTTCATCGGAATGCCCGAAATCTTCCACTTCCCTCATGCACTTGCTGAGTTTATGAGTCCATTATACGAAGGTTCGAAAGCGGTAAATCCTGAGTTTGGTGGAACGCCAATCGACCACTCAACCGAATGGATGCTGATGGGAATTTCGGTTGCGGCAGCAGTCATTTCTATCGTTTTTGCCTATTCTAAATTTGGTGGAAGCAAAAATGTTCCTGCCGAAGATTCAGAAATTACAGGCTTACAAAAAACTATTTACAACAAATACTACATTGACGAGGCTTATTGGGGAGTTTTCGTAAACCCAGTAAAACGTTTATCAAATGTATTTGCTAACATTATTGAGCCAAAAGGATTCGATGGTGCAGTAAATGGCATTGGTGGTTTTGTAAATACATTCAGCGGAGTTGCTCGTAAATTACAAGCAGGTGGAACAGGATTCTATTTATTTGCGATGGTTATCGGTATTGCCGTAATCTTAGGAATGAATCTCGGCTACCAAGTTTTGGAAACTATCTTGGCTTTTGTTGGAAAAAAATAAAACTTAGGTCTTTGTTTTAGACTTATTGATATTCATAAAAATTACGGTTAAGTAATAATAATAAAATTAATTTCGAATGTTGGCACTAACACTCATACTTATACCCCTCATTGGTAGTCTTGTACTACTCTTATTGAAAGGAAGTAGCGTAGGTTCATCAAAAAATACAGCCCTTGTAGTATCATTGGCTACACTTGCTGTTGCTATTTATGCTTTTACGACCTTCAGTACTCAAACAACTATCGGAGTAAAATACAGTTGGATGAAAGACCTAAACATCAATTTCCATGTGTCTATTGATGGCATCAGTCTTTTATTAGTATTGCTTACAGCATTTTTAGTACCACTTATCATTGCTTCAACATTTAAGCATACTTACAAAAATCACGCTTCATTTTACGCTCTCATTCTCTTGGCCGAAACAGCTTTGATGGGTGTATTTATGGCTCGTGATATTTTCTTGTTCTATTTCTTCTACGAAGCTGCCTTGATTCCAGTTTATTTCATTGCGGCTATCTGGGGAGGAAAAGACGCACCACGTATCACTTTCAAGATGTTTGTTTACACCATCTTCGGAAGTTTGTTTATGTTGGTTGCTCTTGTTTATTTGTATATGAAAGGGGCAAGTGCTGAAATTGACCAACTGGCCACAACAGCGAAACTGCTTTCACCAAATGCACAAAATCTTTTGTTCTGGGCGTTTTTCATTGCGTTTGCTATCAAAATGCCAGTGCTTCCGTTCCACACTTGGCAGCCAGATGCTTATTCAGAATCGCCAACACCAGCAACGATGTTGCTTTCGGGTTTACTTTCTAAAATGGGGGTTTACGGTCTGATTCGTATCATGCTTCCTTTAGCACCTGTGGGCGTAGCAAACTGGGGACAGTTCGGAATGATTCTTTCAATCATTGGTTTAATCTACGGTTCAATCATAGCTATTCAGCAAAATAATATCAAACGTCTTATAGCTTATTCATCTTTTGCTCACATGGGCTTAATGGCAGCTGGGGTTTTATCGGGTAATATCAACGGTATTCAAGGAGCATTACTTCAGATGGTTGCTCATGGTGTAAATGCAGTTGGTTTATTCTTTATCGTAAAAATTATCTACGACCGCACTGGCACTCGTGATTTGACGGCTTTGGGTGGAATTACACAAAAAACACCCGCTTTGAGTATTTATTTCATGATTATTATGTTGGGAAGTGTTGCTCTACCGCTTACAAATGGTTTTGTTGGAGAGTTTTTATTACTCAAAGGAGTTTATGATAAAAATGCTTGGTTAGGTGGTTTTGCTGGTCTTACAATCATTTTGGGTGCAGTTTATATGCTTCGCTTGATGCAACGCTCAATGTTTGGCGAAAGCAATGACATTACAGCGAAATTTAAAGATGTAAGTGGCAGCGAAGTGGCAGTTTTATTGCCAATCGCAGCGGTAGTTTTGATTATGGGTCTTTTCCCTAATGTTTTCTTAAAAATCACCGAGCCAGCTGTAAATAGCATTTTACAGATGATGAAGTAATTCGGTCGATAGTTTTTCAATGCTTCAAAAACATTGAATTTTATCAAAAAATAGAAATATTATAAAACTCAATTCCTCCCCTCAAGGGGCTGGGGGTTTATCAAATAAAATATGTATCCAATACTCGTACTCTCTGTTACTGGACTTGTTACCTTGTTTTTAGGTTTCCTAAAATCAAAGAAAATACTTTTACCAGCTTCTTTGCTTTTCGTGGCGATTGCCTTTCTTTCAAATTTTATTGATTGGAATGCCCCAGGATTATATTTCTACGATATGCTCGAAGCCAGCAACCTTTCTATTGTGTTCAGCTCTATCATTTTGCTTTCAGCATTTTTGATTATGGCATTATCGAAAGGTTTCCTTGATGACGAGCATGCTCAACCTGCCGAATATTTTGCAATTTTGCAATTTTCATTAGTAGGGGCAATCATGATGACCAATTTCCAAAACCTCATTATGTTGTTTGTAGGAGTAGAAATTCTTTCGGTTTCGATGTATATTCTTACAGGAAGTGATAAACGCAATTTAAGAGGAAATGAAGCGGCATTGAAGTATTTCTTGATGGGATCGTTTGCAACTGGTATCATGCTTTTTGGAATGGCAATGCTTTATGGAGCAAATTACTCGTTTAATATTTCCGATGCTCGCACTTTGTTATTGCAACCAATTACTGATATTCGCCCAGTATTTTTATATGTTGGTGTTACTTTCTTATTGATTGGCTTACTATTTAAAGTTTCGGCAGCACCTTTTCACTTCTGGACACCAGACGTATACGAAGGTGCTCCAACTATTTTTACAACTTTCATGTCGACGGTTGTAAAAACGGCTGGTTTTGCCGCAATTTACCGTATTCTCGAAGTATCATTCTCGCCAATGTATAATTTCTGGTGGGTGATGGTCGTAACGATGGCTATCTTAAGCTTATTTATCAGTAACATTACGGCAGTTTCTCAGAATAGCTTTAAGCGTATGTTAGCGTTTTCGAGTATCTCACACGCCGGATATATGTTGTTGGCTGTTGTGGGTCTAAACAATAAATCAGGTGATTCTATCGTATTCTATTCATTAGCTTATGCTTTGGCAACAATTAGTGCCTTTGGCGTGTTGATGGTAGTATCGAAAGATCGCTTAGTGGATGGTCGTCCGAACGAAAATATTGCGATCCTAAACGGTTTATCAAAGAAAAGTCCTTTCTTAGCAGCAGTTTTGGCCATCTCAATGTTATCGTTGGCTGGTATTCCACTAACGGCAGGTTTTTGGGGTAAATTTTATGTATTTGCAGATGCTGCCTCACGTGGACACATTTGGGTCCTTGTCATTGCTATAGCAATGTCGGCGGTTGGTATTTATTATTATTTCAAACCCATTATTGCAGCATACATGAAGGATGGCGAAGGAGATAATATTCAATTAAGCTCTTTTTATAAAATAATTCTCGGATTTACGACTCTTGGGTCAATTTTACTTGGACTATTCCCTGACTTGGTACGTGAATTGCTCTGATTTGCGAAACCGTAAATCACCTATCTGTGGAGCATATTTTAAACCTTACTGGACTAAATCAATTTGTGAAATTACTTAACAAAATAAAAAATAAGGAGTTAAGGTCATTCATAACATTCTTTCTTACCGCTGTTCTAGGAGCGGGAACAAACTTTGTTACTCGAATATTATACAAACCACTGTTTGTAAGTTTTGGTTTTGCCGATAAACCAGCATTTCAATGGAGCGTTTTTGCAGGATATATGACTGCTACTGTTATAACTTTTATACCACAAAAGGTCTTCGCATTTTCTGCAAAAGAGTCGGGAAACACTAAACGAGAATCTATAAAATTTTTTATTATCGCCACTTTAGCTTTGGGGATCCAATTGGGACTATCGTCATTAACTCTGGATTATATTGCTAATATATATTTTACACAATTCTCTTTAACTATTCGAGAAACTTTTTCTCATATTGTAGGTATGGGCTTCAGTTTTCTTGCCAATTTTTACGGTCATAAGTTCTTAACTTTCAGAAGTACAGGCGTTTATGATAAAATTAAGGCTCGTTCAACTCGCTGAAATTGCACAAAAACAAGAAAACCTATTTTCTTAAAAAGAATTTAAGAAAATTTTAAATATTTTTTAAGAAAACACTTGCTCCATATCTTAAAATTATCTTAAATTTGCAATGCGTTTAAAATCAAACCTTAAAACACCGCAAACAAAGACAATGAAAAAAGTAATCGCAATCTTATTCGTAGCATGTGTAGCTTCTTTAGCTGCTTGTACTTCTAAATCTGAAACTGCTGCTGACTCAACTGTAGCTGCTGTAGATTCAACTGTAACAGCTGTTGCTGATTCAGCTACTGCAACTGTAGATTCAGCTGCTGCTGCTGCTGCTGATACAACTAAGAAATAATCTTTCTTGAGTTATATAAAAAAACCTTGTTCATCAGAACAAGGTTTTTTTATTGCCTAATAATCAAGCTTTTACCAAGTTTTTAGTTTTTCATTCATTGAATTCAATAAAAACTTAGATACACTTCTTTCCTTCCCTACCCCAATACTTATCTCATCTATTTTGGTTATTGGCAAAACTTTCTTGGTTGTGCTTGTTGTGAAAACTTCATCGGCCTCAAGAAGTTCTTGTAAAGTCACACTTCGCTCCTCAACCTTAAAATTTTCTTTAGCCAATTCTAAAACGTAACGTCGGGTAATTCCTTTCAGAATTTGAGTATCAGGCGTGGCAATTACATTATCTTTCACCACAAACACATTACTGCGGCTTAGTTCGCTAATGTAGCCATCTTTATGAAATAGCACATCGCTTGCTTCAGCGGCTTTAATATTGGTTTGTAGAATCATCAAATGCTTGTAATCAGTGCTTTTGATTTCGGGGTAGTCACGCACATACTCATGCGAAATCACCTTTATTCCAGTTTCGTATTCTTGTGGCTTTACTGGATGAATATCTTCGCTGATAATAAGTAGGTTTGGCTGGGTCATTTTCATGCTATCGGCCGAGTATCCGCCCGTAAGTACAAAACGGATTCCACAGTCTTCTAAACCGCTTTTTTTGATTAAATCCATTACCGTTGTGTAAGCCTCATCTTTCGAGATAGGATTAGGCAAATACATCAATTTTGCCGAACGCTCAAAGCGTTCCCAGTACCAGTCCCATTGAAACGGACGACCATTATAAGTACGAAAATAATCAAACAAGCCATAGCCTCGTAAAAGCCCTAAGTCTGTGATATGAATATTGGTTGTTTCGACTGGACTAACAACTCCGTTTAAATAACAATGATGTGGCATATTGAATTGAGAATTAATTGGTTTATCAATAAGTACTCAGCAATCTATACTGTGGACTGTTGACTATCGACTGTAGACTAAGATTACTTCTTTACTTCAAAAAAATCTCCTTTATTCCAAGTTGGTTTTTCGGGAGTTTGAGCAATTAAATAACTTACCAAAAAGTTTACACGAGCGTATGTTTTGCCCGCTGCCCACACAAAACCGTTGGTGATTTCGTCGGATGGTTTGTGGTAATGAGCCTCACGCCATTTCTTAACTTTCTCGGCCAGATTTAAGCTTGGATTACTAAATCTATAACCATACTTAATATGAAGAGCAGGAATGCCGGCCTTAACGAAATTATACTGGTCACTACGTACAAAACGCCCTTCGCTTGGGTCTGGGTCTGGCTCAACTTCTAACTTCACAATACTTGCCGCCGTTTCTACTACTTTTTGTAAGCTACTGTGTTCTGCACCCAATGGAGCAACAGATTCTAGCGGAGCAAGCAATGTAGGCATATCAGTATTTATATCGGCCACGATTCGGCTTTTCTTTACTGTTGGGTATGCTGCAAAATAGCCAGAACCAAGCAATCCCATTTCTTCAGCTGTAACCAATAAGAAAAGCAACGAACGTTTAGGTTTTTCGGCAGTTGGTAAAGTAGCATACGAACGAGCAATTTCTAAAGCACACGCCACGCCTGAGGCGTTATCGTGAGCACCATTATAGATTGAATCGCCGTTGATTGGTCGGCCAACACCTAAATGGTCAAGATGAGCCGAATGAATTACGTATTCTTTCTTTAGTTTTTTATTAGTTCCTTCAATTTTAGCTACAACATTATAGCTTTCTATATCTTGATATGAACTTTCATAATGTCCCGAAATCGTACTTTTCAGCGTTTTACTTACATATTTTCCTTTTTCGAGTTGTTGCCAAGTGCTATCAAGCATATTATTTTCGGCACGCATCAAATCTTGTAAAGCAGCAACCGAAATTCCACCAGCAACTTTGATTTTTCCGCCTAAAACGCTTGCCGAACTTGCACGTTTACCCTTAGCGGTTACCGATGCCGAAATACCATTTGAAACCATACTATTGGCAGCAGCTTTAAACTGCACAACACTATTCGTATAATTACAAACCAGCACACCAATTGCACCGTTTTGAGCAGCAAATGCTTGCAATGTGGCTGGATAGCCCAAATGTAGCTTCACATTTGCGGGTAAGTTTTCAGGAATTCGACGCAACACAACTACAATTTTCCCTTTTACATCAAGACCTTTATAATCTTCAATATTTATCTGCGGAGCATCAAATCCTGACCCAACAAAAACCAAAGAGGCCTTGAAATCAACACTTTTTAGTTCGGGGTGTGGATAAATCGACAAATCATTTCCGAGCGATAATTCTTTCTTTTCGCCATTGGGTAAAGTGAGCGTAAATTTGGCTGTTTCTTTTACCAGCTTGGCTTTGCGGAGCATTACTCTTTGGGTATAAGTTCCTTTTTCACCTGCTGGTTTCAAGCCCATTTCTTTGTATTGATTAATCGCATAATCAACCGCCATTTGGTAGCCTTCTTTTCCAGGCAAACGCCCTTTGAGCTTATCGTCTGATAAATAAGCTACGTGAGCCTTAATTCTATTAGTATCAATGTTATCGAGGTGTTTTAAGACTTGTTCAGAAATACTATTCTGAGCAAATGCTGAAAGACTTAGAAAAGAGAGAATAGTTAGGAATGTTTTCTTCATAAAGTGTAATTTCTGTTTTTTTATCAAAAGTAAAGGTTCTTGTTTAAAGCTACGCAACCACATTGTCATTTTTTGCATCTACCTATCAAACAAAATTATAAAAACTATGAAAAAGCTTCTTTTAACACTCAGTCTGCTTGGCTGTTCGACATTTATTTTTGCCCAATCTACATTAAAAGCCAATACCGATTGGCTCACAACTCACTTAAACAAACTCGTTATTAATGACGATGACAAACAATTGAACGTAAACGGGAATAAATCTAAGCCTGTTTTTTCGTTTGCAGGAAATAAAATGTTGATGGACATCAGTGCCAAAGACAAAGATTTTTCGATGGGTTTTAATATTAGCTGGTCACTGAAAGATGTACGAAAAGTAAGTTATAAAAAAGAAAAAAATGGTAATTATGAGTTGGTATTAGATGTACCAGCCGACCGTGTTAAAGTAGATTTAGGTTTCGGAAAAGATAATAATATCGGTGGTTCGTTTAATGTAAAAGATGATGAGAAAGATAGCCATACATCATTTACACTCGCAACAAAGGATGAAAATGTGGTGAAAGAAATAACTCAGCACTTTGAAAGTGCGATTAAAGAAGCGAGGAGGTAAATAACTATCAATAAAATATTTGCCATAGAATTGATTTCAAAAATCTGATTCTATGGCAAATATTTTTAATTCAATAACAATACTTTCAATAAAGTCTCAAGGAAAGAAACGATAAATTTCTTTGCGATGAGCCACCAAAATAAAAAGAATTGATTTATCTGTCTGCAATTCAAAACCTACTCTATAATCTCCAAGCCGAACTCAGTAGCAAGTTTCGTAGCCTTGCATTTTCTTAATATTTGGTATTTCTGAAAGATTTTCGCTATCCTCAAAATTAATGATAAGTTCGCTCAGCTTTTCTCTGACTTTCTTATCTTTTAATTTTTAAAGACTTTTCAAAAAAGATTCATCGAATTGTACTTCCATACATTTACTTACTAAGTTCAGCTAAGATTGATTCTTTCGAAACGGTTTTACCTGTTTTGGCTTGTACCATCATTTTCCCGAAAGATAATTCTTCTGAAACTTCTTTATCAAGAACCTGGACTTTTTCACCCAATTTCTTTGCCAACCCAGTCAATAATTTAGATGTACTTTTTGATTGTGATTGAATAATGATAGTTTCCATAATTATGCTTTTCAGCTAATTTCTACTGCAATTTTCTATATTTAATACGCTTAGGAGTCACATCAGTCCCGAGGCGTTTTTTACGGTTTTCTTCGTATTCTGAGAAGTTTCCTTCAAACCAATATACTTGCGAATCGCCTTCAAATGCCAAAATATGCGTTGCAATTCTATCCAAGAACCAACGGTCGTGGGAAATAACCACCGCACAACCCGCAAAATTTTCGAGACCTTCTTCTAAGGCACGGAGCGTGTTTACGTCCAAGTCATTGGTAGGCTCATCTAAAAGCAACAAGTTACCGCCTTCTTTGAGCATCATAGCCAAATGCACACGGTTACGCTCTCCACCCGAAAGTGTACCAACTTTTTTCTCTTGGTCAGAACCTTGGAAATTGAAACGGCTTACATATCCACGGGCATTTACTTGCTTGTTTCCGAGCATCACCCAATCATTTCCCCCCGAAATTAATTCATAAACTGATTTATTTGGGTCGAGTTGATTATGCTCTTGGTCAACATAAGAAAGTTTCACGGTTTCACCAACTTCAAAAGTACCTGCCAATGGTTTTAACTGCTCGGTAATCAATTTGAATAAAGTTGTTTTACCCGCACCATTTGGCCCGATGATTCCAACAATACCATTTTGTGGTAAGCTGAAATTTAGGTCTTCGTACAATAATTTATCGCCAAAGCCCATTTTCACGCCCGATGCTTCAATTACTTTATTACCCAAACGTGGCCCCGGTGGAATGAAAAGTTCGAGTTTATCTTCTCTTTCTTTCACGTCTTCGCTTACCATGCGGTCGTATGCTGCCAAACGAGCCTTAGATTTTGCCTGACGTGCCTTCGGAGCCATTTTCACCCACTCCAATTCTCGTTGTAAAGTCTTCTGACGTTTCGATTCGGTTTTTTCTTCTTTCTCCAGACGATTTTGTTTTTGCTCCAACCACGAAGAGTAATTTCCTTTCCACGGAATACCTTCGCCCCTATCTAATTCTAAAATCCAGCCCGCTACATTGTCCAAGAAATAACGGTCGTGGGTAACGGCAATGACCGTTCCTTTATATTGACGTAGGTGTTCTTCCAACCAAAGCACCGATTCAGCATCTAAGTGGTTGGTAGGCTCATCGAGTAATAATACATCGGGTTGTTTCAAAAGCAAACGGCAAAGTGCTACTCGGCGTTTTTCTCCCCCCGAAAGGTTTTCAACCAAAGCATCTTCTGGTGGACAACGCAAAGCGTCCATTGCACGCTCCAAACGGGTATCTAATTCCCACGCATCAAAGTTGTCGAGTTTTTCTTGTACTTCGCCTTGACGGGCCAAAAGTTTATCAAAATCAGCATCAGGGTCGCCGAATGCTTCATTGATTTCGTCGAATTCTTTCAATAAATCTACGATTTCCTGTACGCCTTCCTCCACAATCTGACGAACCGTTTTAGTTGGGTCAAGCTTTGGCTCTTGCTCAAGCATACCGACGGTATAACCTGGCGAGAAAACCACATCGCCGTTGATGTTTTTGTCGATACCCGCAATCACTCGAAGCAGCGTAGATTTACCCGAGCCATTCAAACCCAAAACCCCGATTTTGGCTCCGTAGAAAAACGAAAGGTAAATATTTTTTAAGATTTGACGATTAGGCGGAATGATTTTACTCACTCGCTCCATCGAAAAGATAATTTGTTCGCTCATGGTTGAATAAATCTGTAATTAGGTCTGAAAACAAAAATTAATGTTAATTTTTCAATAATTTCACATCAAAATCTATCAAATCAGTAATTTTTTACTATATTTAATAAATTTTTACGCAAATATCGGTAAAGCTGTTTGTATTATACAAAAAAACTGCGAATTTTACCCAAACAAACCACCATCCCTGACTCACAAGCCATGTGATTTTTTTATTATGAACGGCGTAACATTAGAAAACGAATATGCTTACATAAAAGACGGTAAGGTATTCTTGAAGGGGTATTTAGATATGCCCGACCGACAAATCGGAGAAGTTAAACGCACAGAAGAAGAGGCTTTCCAGTATTTCATTAACCGTTACCAAATTGCGGTAAACAAGGTTACTCAATTGGAATCTGAGATTACCGAGGCCCAAAATAAGGGCTCTTTCTTGACAAAACTCACGCAACTCCGCAAACGCTTGCTGAATTTCGACGGCATCGGCGACTTTATTCCATTGCTCAAAACTCTTGATGAGCAAGAGGAATTTCTACGTGGATTGATTGTGGGCAATCAGGCCAATAATTTGGCTATCAAAGAAGCTCTTATTGAAGAAGCTAAGGTAGCTAAAGAAGAGGTTGATTGGAACATTGTTGCGGAGCAACTCCAAGACATTAAAACTCGCTGGATAAGAACAGGTCCAGTTGATAAGCCTTATCAGGAATCAATCGAACAAACTTTCAAAGAAGTTTTAGATGATTTCTATCAACGTAGAAAGGCTTTCTATGAAGAACAAAATCGTATCATTGGCGAGCGTATGGAAAAATATGCCGAGCTTGTTCGTGGTGCCGAGATGTTGTTCAGAATGGGTAACTGGGAACTTTCTTTCGCAGAATTAAAACGCCTACAATCAGAATGGCGTAATGTGGGCGATGTACCACCGAAGCGATTGAAATACGAGTTCCGTAGATTCAAGAAACTCACTACATTATATTACGAAAAATATTGTGCTGCGAAAGGCATCCAAATCAAAGTACGTGTTGACCCTCGTGTAGAAGCTCAACAAAAAATGATGGAAGAAGCTGAAAGCTTGGCAGAATCGAAAGATATTTTTGCAGCAACTGAGCGTGCTAAAGTAATGCTCAATGACTGGAAAAACATCAAAGTGCCATCGCATTTAGCAGTACGCAATGTTGCTGAGCGTTTCAGAGCAGCTTGTGATAAGATTTTTGAATTGAGCTACTTGATGAAAGTGGTTACTCGAAAATTACCTAATTACAACTACTTGAGCGAAAAACAACAGGTCTTGACGAAATTCCGTGAAATGGAAAACATCGTGATTCGTGCAAGAGGCGAATTGAAGATTTTGATTGAAAGCAACGAAGGCGTTTCGCAAGGGCCAGATTTAGATAAAATCACGCAATCGAATATCCAAACTCAAAAGCGTAAGCTCTTGATGAAGGAAGTGATTTTGGAAGAATTACGCCGTGCTGCACAAGCTCAATAAAAAAAAATAAAAAATTTTTGGTTTGAGACTTGCGTTATAAAATCAAAAATATTAATTTTGCATCATAATTCAGGACTGACCTATGGTGTAATGGTAACACTACGGTTTTTGGTACCGTCTTTCTAGGTTCGAATCCTGGTAGGTCAACAACCTTAAAAGGTAAAATTTGATTCATTCAAGTTTTACCTTTTTTAATTTCTGCCCTTCTCCTTTAAATCTTCCAAGGAATTATTTACTCATAGGCTTTGTTAAAGTTTAGTACAAACCAGAACTTTTCGTCTTTCTTTACTTCTATCTTATGAAATTACTATTACAATACTTGGGCCGCTACCGTTGGCAGGTAGTGCTGGCTTTAGTTTTAGCCGCCATTAATCAAACCTTTTCATTGCTCGACCCGCTCATTTTCGGAAAAATCGTAGATGAGTATGCAGGAAAAGCAAAAACTTTCACGCAATCAGATTATACCGCTGGAGTTTTATTGATGCTCGGTGCCGTCGTGGGCGTGGCAATGGTAAGTAGAATTGCTAAAACGCTTCAAGACTATGTAATGAATATGGTAATTCAGAAATTTGGAGCATCTATCTTTACTGATGGTCTAAAACATACGCTCAAACTTCCCTACCAACAATTTGAAGACCAACGAAGCGGCGAAACCCTTTCGGTTTTACAGAAAGTACGCACCGACACCGAGAAGTTTATCACACTTTTTGTGAATGTTGGTTTTACTTCCTTGATTGGTATTATTGTGTTGAATGTCTATATCTTCCATTTCGGCATTAGTCCGTGGTTGTTTTTTGTGTATTTGGGTGGAGCAGCAGCTTTGGCGGCTCTGACGAGGGTTTTGAGCCGAAAAATTAAGAAGATTCAGCAGACAATTACAAAAGAAACGACGGCACTCGCAGGAACAACCACCGAATCGCTCCGAAACATAGAATTGATAAAAAGTTTAGGACTGACCGACCAAGAAATTAAGCGTTTGAATCTCAATACGTTTAAAATTCTACAACTCGAACTCAAGAAAGTGCGTAGCATACGTAGTATTGGTTTTATTCAAGGGACTTTCGTAAACTTCTTACGTCAGGCAATTTTATTCCTTTTATTGTTATTGATTTTCAAAGACCAAATGACTGTTGGTCAATTACTTACGCTACAATTTTGTTCGTTTTTTGTATTTGGACCAATGCAAGAAATGGGCAATGTAATTATTGCTTACCGTGAGGCCGAAGCATCATTGAATAACTTTGAAAAATTACTCAATAACCCAATTGAAGTAACGCCAGAGTTTCCGACTAAACTCGGAATGGTTGAAAACCTTCGTTTTGAAGATGTAAGTTTCAAACACCTAACTGCCGCAGGAAAAGCATTAGAAGATGTAAGTTTTGAAGTAAAAAAAGGTCAAACCGTAGCGTTTGTTGGGCCATCGGGTTCGGGAAAAACTACTTTGGTGAAACTCTTGGTTGGGCTTTACAATCCATCGGAAGGAAAAGTATTTTATAATGGACTGCCTTCTGACGAAATCAATATCGAAGAATTACGCTCGCAAATTGGCTTCGTAACGCAGGATACACAATTATTTTCGGGAACAATCAAAGAAAATTTGCTCTTTGCTCAACCTCGTGCGACCGATGAAGAAATAATGGACGCTTTGCAAAAAGCTTCGTGTCAGAATCTTTTGGCAAGAGCCGATAATGGCGTTGATACCGTCATCGGTGAAGGCGGAATCAAGATTTCGGGTGGAGAAAAACAACGTTTATCAATTGCCAGAGCCTTGTTGAGAAATCCAAAGATTTTTGTTTTTGATGAAGCAACTTCGGCCTTAGATTCATTGACCGAAGAAGAAATCACAAACACGGTAAAAGACGTAACCGCCCAAGGCGACTACATAACAGTAATGATTGCTCACCGACTAAGTACCGTGATGCACGCCGATAAAATCTTTGTTTTGGAACAAGGAAAAATCATTGAAGTAGGCAAACACGAAGAACTTTTGGTAGAAAAAGGGCTTTATTATGCCATGTGGCGTCAGCAAATTGGCGAACGCAAGAATAAATTGGTGGCTGTGTAAAACATAGTATTTTACAAAAAATATGATAAATTTGTTTATAAATTCATAAGAAATGAGTCAATATATCATAAATACGAAAAATGACAGTCAATCTGATGCTTTAATTAAATACCTAAAATCATTAGATTTTATTGAGGTAAAAGCCTTAAAAACTCCTGCAAAAAAAATAGCGGCCGTCGATGATGCGAAATCTTTTTTAGAAAGCTTGCCCAATCAAAAGCATACACAATCTGATGTAAACAAGGCAATTAAATCTATTCGCAAAAAGTATGGCTACCAATAAAATAAGGGTGGTTATTGACCCGAATATTATTGCAAGTGTATTGCTGGAGGTGTAACACAAAAACGTTATTTGTGGCTTTTAGATAACCTTGAATATTTTGATATTTG
>NZ_JBMLRC010000470.1:0-9335 GCF_049241225.1 Emticicia sp. | reverse complement strand
CGACGGCATCGCTCAAAGCGATGCCGTCGCTATTTCCGTACAAATCAACAAAGAACCCCCAAAAACTGTATAAAACGTTAGATTTAGTTAGGTGTTTGAAAATAATTGACAACTCTATTTTTTTTGTAAAACACTTATAGTGAGTGTTTTATGTTGCTGTGGACTGTCGGCCATTGACTGTGGACTACTTATTCTGTGACCTTTTTTGTAAATTACACAAAATTCAACCTCCTCTAAAAAAATGAAAATTTACGATGCCATTGTCATTGGGGCTGGCTATGCGGGCTTGACCGCTACCCGTGAACTCCTCAAAGCCGAAAAAGATGTTTTACTGCTTGAAGCTCGTGATAGGGTCGGGGGGCGAGTTTATACGAAATATTACGATGATGGCACATATTTAGATTTAGGAGCGGCTTGGGTTGGGCCTACGCAAGATAAAATTTATGCTTTGGCAAAAGAATTTGGAGTGCAAACTTTCCCGACTTACGATGAAGGAAAAAGTACCTTGCTTTTCAATGGAAAAGTAAAACGCTACAAAGGTCTGATTCCTCCGTTGCCGATTGGTTCGTTGCTGAGTTTAGATTTTGCCATCAAGCGAATGAACAAACTTTCAAAAACCATTGATTTAGAAAAACCGTGGGAGTCACCCAATGCGGAATATTATGACTCTATGACGTTGGCTACTTGGATGGACAAGCAGATGAGTTTCAAAACTGCCAAAATCATGTTTAAACTTGCTGCCGAAGCCATTTGGGCAGCCGACCCCAACGAAGTTTCGATGCTTCATGCACTTTTCTACACAAAATCGGGGCGAGATTTAGATACCTTGATGAATGTAAAAAATGGGGCTCAAGAAGAACGCATTTTGGGAGGAGCATCGCAGCCCGCTTTGCGTTTGGCCGAAACGTTCAAAGATAAAATCAGATTAAATTCGGTCGTAAGAAGTATTTCGCAGGAAAATGATATTGTAACCATCAAAGGTGATGGTTTTGAGTTTTTGGCAAAAAAAGTAGTAGTGGCACTTCCGCCAACGTTGGCGGGTCGAATCAATTATTTTCCGCTTATGCCTGCCAACCGTGAGCAACTTACTCAACGAATGCCAATGGGAACTGTCTGGAAAACGTATGCGATTTATGACAAACCTTTTTGGCGAGAAGCGGGCTTAAATGGCTTGTCGGCTACTAATGAAGGTTATACGACTGTGACGTTTGATAATTCACCCAAAGATGGAAGCAAAGGAATAATGATGGGTTTTGTGTTGGGAAATCAGGCAAAAGCATTTTCAAATTTATCAGAAGAAGAGCGAAAAACTTCGATTTTGGATTCGTTTGCTAAGTTTTACGGCGAAAAAGCCCGAAATCCGTTAGCTTACATCGACCACAGTTGGGCGGCGGAAGAATTTACTCGTGGGTGTTACGCAGGCCTTATGCCTACGGGAGCATGGACATCGCTCGGAAAAGCACTCCGTGAGCCAGTCGGTAATATTCACTGGGCAGGCACAGAAACCTCTGATGTATGGAATGGCTACATCGACGGAGCAATTCGCTCGGGTGAAAGAGTGGCGAAAGAGATTTTGGGTTAAATAAACAAGAGTCATCATTAAGTTTTTAAAATAGCTTAATAGGCTTTTACTAATAAAATTATAATGATGATTAAATAAGAGTTTTTTTCATTGCCGTCAGTTTTAACTGACGGAATCTTGTATAAAACAAAACAAATTTGACTTTAGTCAAACAACATATTTGGACTAAAGTCAAATTTGATTACATAATAAGTATCCGTCAGTTAAAACTGACGGCAATAAGTATTTTTTCTAATAGAATTCGGACTAACTTATTTTCACGGCTTCAAAATCAAAACTTTCTCCGAAACCGCTACGATTTTTGATTTGGTGAAATATACTGGAAAATACCCACCCGTTCCCCACAAATTAAATAAATCTCCGTAATGCTCAGAGCGTGGGTCGCCTGATTGACCTGGGTTATTGATGCCCAAAGTTCTATCCCAATTTTCAGTGTCCACAATTATTTTGAAAGATGCTCCGTGCGTTTGGTTGAGGTTATTGCTTGAATTATTGACAGTTTCGCCATAACCACCACGAGGAATTGGACCAAGATTAATTTTTGCTTTCAGAGCGGGGTCAGTTACCCAATCCGAAAGTGCGTGTGTGAGTTTGATGTGCTTATTATTAGCTTGACCGTATTGCCATTGGTTTTCATCTTTGCCAAGTCTTACAGTAATATTATCAACTGCTTGCTTGAAACACGCAATCAAAATCGAATCTCGACTTAGCAATGGATTTGCTCCCAAAAACGGCGGAGGAGTCACGAGCCAATCAGTCAGGCGTTTGGTCGGAATCGTCTTCATATACTTTTGGGCTTTTTCGGGAACTGCCAGTTTATGAACAGCTTTTTGTAATAAACTTTCCCATTCTACATAAACCGTGGCGTTGGTCGATTCTGGACTTAACTCAAAAGTGTCCCAGTTTTCGAGTTTTGATTTATGGCTACGATATTTTTCATCAATCGGTAGTCTTTTTAACATCGGAACTAACACACGAGCCGTAAGCGAAACGTAGTCGCTTTGTAGTAAGGCAAACTCTTCTAAAGTATGTTTTTTTCCCGAACTCAACACTTCTTCGATTCGATTGGCACGCACAGGATGAGCCCATCGCCAACCAATGGCATTTCGATTCGGGAAATTAGCAGGGGTGAGATTATTATTGGCCGTAACCACAAAGCCTTCAACTGGGTCGAATTTATTGGGCAAAAGCTCAATAGGCAAATAACCTCCCCATTCATAACGGCCATCGCCTGGAACTGGCACTAAGCCCGACCAATTTTTACGAATTGGCGAGATACCAACCGCTTGCCAGCCGATATGTCCTTTTTTATCTGCCCAAATCATGTTTTCACCTGGAATGCGGCTAAACGTGCAAGCTTTGCGAAATTCTTCCCAACTTTTAGCTTGATTCATGCGTAAACTGGCCAAATATGGAGCACATCCTACTTCTTGCCAACCCGCCCGAACGGCATACAAATGATTGTTTTTTGCATCTTCAAAAACAACTGGCCCGTGTCGGGTATATTTTAGCTGAACTATTTTTGGGGCTTGTCCTTTGATTTTAATCGTATCCGAAATAGCTTTTATGGTTTCCCAAACACCTTTATATTTATATTGATTTGGGTTTTTAGGGTTGGTTTCGTAAACGTACAGGTCTTCGTTGTCGGTTTCAAAAATGGTTAAACCCCAAGCACCGTATTCGTTATGACCAATCGAAACCCCTGGCAAAGTTGGTTCGCCGCCACCAATGACATTCCAATTTGGGGCGTGTAAATGCACCCAATAGCGTAGCGACGGTGTAGATTGGGCCCTATGCGGGTCATTTGCCAGCATTGGGTAGCCACTTTCGGTGAGTTTACCTGAAACTATCCAGTTATTCGAGCCAACATTGTCTTTTTCGTCTTTGTACCAATCTTGAAAATCATCGAGCAAACCTACTTTATTATCTGGTTTTGGGAATTTTAGTGGAGCTCTAAACGCTTCGTAATATTCTAAAATATGCTCAAAAAGTACGTCATTATCAAGCATTTTATCGAGTTCGAGGTTGGGTTCATTGTCTGAGTTTTTTGGGTGAAACCACGATAATTCTCGCATTTTATCTGCTCCTAAAATTTTCACCAAACGAGCATTATTGATTTCATCTTCGATGTTGCTCAAAAGCCCTTGATGGCGGCTGATTACCACTTCGGGTGTCCAGAAATCGGGTAATGTATTGAGTAGCTTAAATTCAAAAGGAAGGTCTTCGGGTTTTTGTCGAGCTTCAGCAATGTAGGTGTTTATTCCCGCCACAAAAGCCTCAATGATTTGTTTGCTTCGTGGATGATAATGCTGCAATTCGGCCGTCAGATTTCCCCGAAACTTAAATAATCTTGTGCCAATATCACGCTTTAGTTCACGCTCGCCCAGCAGTTCGGCTACTGTGCCAGTGGCTTGTCTTCGCCACATTTCGAGCTGGAAAAGTCGGTCAGAAGCTGCCACGTAGCCTTGTGTGACGAACAAATCATGCTCATTTTGGGCATAAATATGCGAAACTCCCCATTTATCTTTATAAACCTCGACGGGCTGTTGCAGAATCTTGATGTTAATCGTTTGAGAAAAGGCAGAGATGCTTATGGCAGAAATAAGCAGCGTTTTGATGAAGTTTTTCATGTTTTAGGTTTAGTTTGAATCAGTCAAATATAATGAGATTTTGTGGAATTGATGGGCTAAGTTTTGGGATTTCCTGCATAAAACTCCACGAAACAATTGTATTTTTTAGTCTGTAAGGTTTTTAACACATTAACTAAGGGCAACGCCCTTGAAGAAGAAATTATATAGCTGCTGGCCTAATACCTTGAAAGGGTGGAATATTTAGAATTAAACTTGTTTTGTCTTTTCAGGGCTTGTTTAGCGGAATGTAGCATCTTAATAGGGAGGGCGTCGCCCTATTTTAATGTTTGAAGCCCTTTCAGGGCAAAGAATAATACTGCTCCAATTTTTATGCTTTCAACCTGCCGACTAACTTTGTTAAATATTCCTTAACTTCAAAAGTCCCGAATATTGGCGTTTGTTGCTTATTTTTGAAAATTATTCATTTTATACTTCGTTATGCATAAAAATAATCTCCTCATTTTTGCAATTGCCGTACTCATAATAGTTAATTTTTTGAGTTGTAAATCTACTAAAAAAGACTCCTATACGGCTGTCAATCAATCATCATTACGCTACGATGATACTACTCTTTTTGCCGAAAACTCTCCTTATTTGATGCCCTATAACCGAATCATTGATGGAGCGGGCGAGTCTGTAAATTTCGGAAATCCCGACCTCGAAAACCACAGTCTTGATTTAGTGATGATTCCGAATTCGGCCTTGGTAGTTGTTGAAGACCGCTATGGCGTGGCGGTTTTTGATAGCAAAACGCATGTTTTAGTCAATCGTTGGAGTTATGATAAAGCTCCACAGTATAAAAGCAATATGAGTTCCTTTTCTGGAATCAAGGCCGTGACCGTCAAAGACTCTGTTTATATTTTTTGGGGAGCGGGTGGCCGCGAAACTCCCAATTCTTATGTGATGCAAGCCGCATGGACTGGCAAAGAAATCAAGTTTATCAAGGCTTTTACGTATAAGGCCGAAGCCCCCGCTACGATAGCTTTGCCAAATGAAGTAGAAATAAAAAACGAAAATGGCGAGTTGTTTCTCTACACGGTGCTAAATGGCAATAACCAACTCGTAAAATCGAAGGTAAGTAACGGTGAAGTTGTTTGGTCGAAGCCTACTGGAGTTGCTCCTTATGGTTTAAAAGTTTTTGATAATAAGGCTTTTGTGACAAATTGGGCTGGTCCGATAACCAATCCAACCGATGGTAAAGAAACGGCAGGCGTGCCGTGGGGAAGTGCCTATGTAAATCCACAAACAGGAGCAATTTCGAGAGGAACAGTATCGGTTTTTGATGTCAATACTGGGCAAACTCTCAAAGAATTGAATGTTGGTTTACACCCAAATGCAGTTGTAGCGAGTCCCGATAAAAAGTTTGTTTATGTAGCCAACGGAAACAGCGACCATGTTTCGGTCATTGATGCCCAAAAATTGCAAGTAATTGATTCGATTTACGTCGGACTTTTCAAAGAAAACGAAACGCTCATCGGAAGCACGCCAAATGCTTTAGTGTTGGACGAGTCGGGTACGGTGCTGTACGTAGCCAATGGTATGGATAATGCAATTGCGGTGGTTTCGCTCGGAAAAAATGCCAGCAGTCAAGGAAATGGACAAAGTTTTGTGAAAGGCTATATTCCAACGCAGGCCTATCCGTCGGGGATAGTGGTGAATGCAGGCGAATTGTACGTGACTAATCTCGAAGCCATCGGAGCAAGAGCTGCCCACAAATTGAAAGATGCCATCAAGGCCGATAAAGCCTATAATTCACACAAACAGTTGGCTTCGATTTCGTTTATTCCGCTGCCTGATGATGCAAAACTTAAAACTTTTACCGAAAAAGTAAAAAATCAGAGTTTGTATAAGCGTGTCAAATTATCCGAATTATTACCTCGAAAAAACATCGCTCCTCGCCCAGTGCCTGAGCGAATCGGAGAGCCTTCGGTGTTTAAACACGTTTTGTATATCATTAAAGAAAACCGCACTTACGACCAAGTTTTGGGTGATATGAAAGAGGGAGATGGCATGGCTTCGTTGTGTATTTTTGGCGATAGTATTACGCCCAATCAGCACAGTATTGCACGAGAATATCTATTGATGGATAATTATCACGTTTCGGGAAAAGCTTCGGCCGAAGGGCATCACTGGGCGAGTGCTGGAATGGTAACAGATTATACCGAAAAGAGCGTGCGAGCGTGGTTTCGTAGTTATCCGCACGTACTCTACGATGCGTTGGTGTATAACAAAAAAGGTTTGATTTGGAACAATGCCCTCGACCACGGAAAGAGCGTCAGAATTTACGGCGAAGCCTGTACTTGTGAGTTTGATGAAAAAACATACGATTGGGCAAAGCTGTATGAACTTCAGCAAAAAGGCGAGACTTTTCCTTATAAAAATACGACTACTATTTCAAGAGTTCGACCGATTTTGGCGAACGATTTCCCTGGGTGCGACGATGAAAGTATCAGCGACCAAATGAGAGCCGATGCCTTTTTGAAAGAACTAAAAGCTGCCGAAGCTGACCCAAATGGCACTTTGCCAAACCTGATGATTATGTCGTTGCCCAACGACCACACTACGGGCATGAATCCTAAGTTTCCAACGCCACGAGCAATGGTAGCTGACAATGATTTGGCCGTCGGGCGAATCGTTGAAGCAATTATGAAAAGCCGATTTGCTGACTCGACCGTAATTTTTATCAGTGAAGATGACTCGCAAGCGGGCTGGGACCACGTGAGTGCCTACCGCACGACTGGTTTTGTGGTGAGTAATTATTCTCGTTTACAGAAAACCGTACACACCAATTATAACCAAACTTCATTGTTACGCACGATTGAGCAAATCTTGGGCTTGCCTCCGATGAATATCATTGATGCAACGGCTTCGCCGATGTTTGATTGTTTCACCGATAAAATTGACCGAAGTTATCAGTTTACGCATAAGAAAAACCTCGTACCGCTCAATGAAATGAACAAACCCGCCAATGTTCAGAAAGGAGCGGCATTGAAATTTACGAATCAGTCGATAAAATTTGCTTTTAATAGAATTGACCGAGGAAATGATAATATGCTGAACCGAATATTGTGGTATTCGGCCAAAGGCTCAAAGCCATACCCAGCAAAAATGTCGGGCAGCGAAGAAGAAGAGGACGAAGATGATTGATATTTTGAGGGTTGTTCTACACGCCTTACTTTGAACGTAGGGTGATTAGTTCCATTTTTAGTTTCCCCTCCTTTTGAAGGAGGGGTGGCAAAATTCTGACGAAGTCGGATTTTGACGGGGTGGTTTGTTCCAACTATACATTTTTGAGCATTTATATGCCAAGAACCACCCCGACTGGGCGTCCCCGTCCGACTTCGTCAGGACACCCCTCCTTGAAAAAGGAGGGGAAATCTTAGAACCAATCAACCCTGCTGTGTTGAAGTGGGCAGGGGGATGTTTTTCAAGTCAAGTGTAGCCCCAAAACCAATCCCCACATTAGCACAAAACTAATAAGCAGCGAAATATTAACCAGCGTACCTGGAATGCGTGTATCGTAATTGAGTTCGTCGGCGAAAGGTAGGATTGTCATACCCGACGGAAGCGTTACGCAGATAATCAAGACCGCATATAATAGTGTGTCGTGCGAAAAACTAAAATAAATACCCAGCACAAATAATATTCCTACGGCATAACGAATTACCAACACCTTCGAGATGGCTATTACTTGTCTTTTGTTTAGTTCAAAACTTAAATAAATACCCATCAAGAGCAACACCAATGCCTTATTGGCTTGGGCGAGTGTACCCAGAAAATCAAAAAATAAAGTGGGCATTTCTACATTAGAAACATTGATTATCAAGCCAATAAATAAGCCCAAAACAGGCGGTAAACTAAAAATTTTCTTGATTAAAGTGCCGAATGCGGGCAAGCCTTTATGGTTCGATGAGAAATAACTTCCGATTGGATAAACCACCCCAAAAGTCATAATCGTATTGCCAATATCAAACATCACGGCATAAACCATCGCTTCTTTTCCGAAAAGCCCCTCAATGAGCGGAAAGCCAAAAAGACCAACATTTAGTCCACCTGCCCCCATTGTCAATACGCCACGCAAATCATTTGGGTATTTAGCAAACCAAATCCATGCAATCGCAATCATGATTGAGCAAAAAACAATACAAAACAGCGGAAGGAGTAGGAGCGAAGAGTCGAGTTTTACACGAGCCGTTGAGAAAATCATCAAAGCAGGAAAAGTGGTGTGCATCAAAAACTTCGAGATGGTTTTTCCTTCTTTTTCTGTGATGAAATTAAATTTTTTTATAAAAAATCCTAACCCAATAATAGATAAGGTAAGTATAAAAACGCTGTTAGTTTGACTCATTATGCTAATTTTTACTGTATTTTTTGCAAAATTAGGGAAAGATTGAAATAGAGGGGCAATTGCTCTGTAAATAAATACTTTTGGAAGACTTGTAATAGCCTGAATACAATTTGTAAGCCTGTAAGAATATCGTAAATTAGGGTCTTTAAACTAATATTCAATCCTACGAATCAATTTTAATCATGAAAAAACTATCATTGTTGTTGTGTTTGTTGTTGTCGGTCAGTTTGGCCTTTTCGCAGAAAAAAGAAAAAGGTTGGGTTTCTCTTTTTGATGGCAAATCGTTTGACGGCTGGAAGATAAACGAAGACCACCCCGCCACATTTTCTATCGAAGACGGAACAATAAAAGTAGCGGGCGAACGAGCCCACTTATTCTACGAAGGTAAAGTTGGCAACCACGATTTTAAGAATTTTGAGTTTAAATTAAAAGCTAAAACGCTACCTGGCTCAAACTCTGGTATATTTATTCATACGGCTTATCAGGCTAAAGGTTGGCCCGAAAAAGGCTACGAAGTGCAAGTAAACCAAACACACACCGACTGGCGTAAAACAGGAAGTTTGTATGGCATAAATGATGTGAAAGAAAATTTTGCGAAAGACAACGAGTGGTACGAATACCATATCATTGTGCAAGACAAGCACATCATCATAAAAATTGATGATAAAGTGGCGGTTGATTATACCGAGCCTGACACCCTCCCCGAAAACCGTGGACTAAAAAGATTGAGTTCGGGTACGGTTGCCCTACAAGGCCACGACCCCAAAAGCATCGC
>NZ_JBMLRC010000469.1:3798-7489 GCF_049241225.1 Emticicia sp. | reverse complement strand
GCTTCCTACACCAAATAACTACTAATACTCATAATATCAGCAAACACACCTGATGCGGTTACTTCTGCACCTGCACCTGGGCCTTTTACTACCAAAGGATTGTATTTATAGCGTTCGGTTGTAAACGAAATGATATTTTCAGAACCAGCTAAATTAAAGAATGGATGCGAGCGTCCAACTGTTTTTAGGCCGATGCTGGCTTTGTTGTCGCTGTCGAGGGTTGCTATGAAACGTAGCACTTCGTCGTTGGCTTGTGCATCTTGCAGAAGTTTCTCGAATCGGTCATTGTCTTTTTCGAGTTCTTCAAAAAAGGCATCAACCGAAGGAGCATTCAAACAAGCATCATTCAATAAATTAATGATTGTCACATCTTCTGGTTCGAGTTTTAAACCTGCTTCACGAGATAATATCAAGATTTTGCGTGCCACGTCTTGTCCACTCAAATCGTCTCTTGGGTCGGGTTCTGTGTAGCCTTTTTCTTTTGCTTCTTTCACCACATCAACGAATCTATCACCAACCTTGAAGTTATTGAAAATATAAGCCAATGTACCCGAAAGAACCGCTTCAATTTTATTGATTTTATCTCCACTTGTTATCAAACCTTGTAAAGTGTTGATAATTGGTAAACCCGCACCTACGTTTGTTTCGTATAAAAACTTCACACCGTGTTTTTGGGCGGCTTTTTGGAGCATAAAATACTGTTCATATCTGCCCGAATTGGCAACCTTATTTGGCGTAACGATTGATACACTACTGCTTAGAAGCGAGTAATAGTACTGCACAATATTTTTATCGGCCGTGCAATCGACAAAAACACTGTATGGTAAATTCAAATCTTGTACATCGGAAACAAACGAGCCGATATTGGCAATTTCGCCTTTTTCGAGCAATTCTTCTTTCCAATTTTCGAGACTAATTCCACCTTCATCTAACAACATTTTTTTTGTATTAGTGATGCCTACCAGTCTGATGTTGAGGTTTTTACGTTGTTTTAAGTATTCTTTTTGTTCTTGAATTTGTCTTAAAAGCGTACTTCCAATTAAGCCCGTTGCACCAACTAAATATAAATTGAGCGTCAATCCATCAACTTGAAAAAAAGTTTCGTGAATGGCATTGAGGGCTTTTGTAATATCTTTTTTGTAGATAACTACCGAAATATTTAATTCCGAAGAACCCTGTGCTGTTGCTACTACGTTGATACCGTTTTTGCCAAGAACCGTAAAGAGTTTTCCCGAAGTACCAGTGCTTGATTTCATACCTTCACCCACAACGGCAATGACTGAAAGGTTTTGTTCGATAGAAATATTATCAACCAAACCTTGCGAGATTTCGGTGGCGAAACCTTCTTCCAATATTTCTTTTACTCCATAAGCAGCTTTTGGGTCAACCGCAAAACAGATTGAATGCTCGGAAGAAGCTTGAGAAATTAAAATAACGCTGATTTTGTTGGCTGCCAAAATCGAAAATAATTTGGCCGAAACTCCAGCGACTCCCATCATACCGCCACCTTGCACATTGACCAAAGCAATGTCATCAATCGAAGAAATACCTGTGATTGAGTATTCTTTAGTGCTGGCAGTTTTGCTAACGAGCGTACCTTCGTGGTGATGATTGAAGGTATTTAATATGCGTAAAGGAATGTTTTTCTGAAAAGCAGGAGTGAGGCTCGGCGGATAAATCACTTTTGCCCCAAAATGCGATAATTCCATTGCTTCGGCATAAGTAATGGTCGGAATTGTAAACGCATTTTTTACTTTGCGAGGGTCAGAAGTGAGCATTCCATCAACGTCTGTCCAGATTTCTATTACACTTGCATTGAGTGCCGCACCAAAAATTGAACCTGTATAATCAGAACCGCCACGGCCGAGTGTGGTTGTTACACCATCAATCGTTGAGCCAATAAAACCCGTAATACATTGAAGTTTATTGGTTTGAGCAAAATGCTTTCTGATTAGTTCGTTAGTTAAATCTCCGATTACTTCGGCATAACCAAAATGGTCATCGGTTTTTATGACTTTTCTTGCATCTAAATATTCGGCATCAATTCCTCGATTTTTGAGTGCTTCGGTAACAATTGTTGTAGAAAGTCTTTCACCAAAACTTACGATAAAATCATTTGTTCGTGCGGAAAGCTCTTTTATCAAGAAAACACCACGTAGCAAATCTTCAAGTTCATTGAGCAAACCTTTTACTTTTGCAATAGCACTACTCTGATTTTTAACATCAATCAAACCTCTGACGGCTGCAAAATGGCGGTCTTCAACTGATTTTAATAATTGTAAATATTCTAAATCAGAAGTAGCGGCCAATTTACCAATTTCGATAAGGCGATTCGTAACACCACCCATCGCCGAATAAACTACTGCAATTTTGCGTCCTTCGTTGAGATTTTCTTGTAAAATCTGTATAACCTGATTGATACTTTCAACCGTTCCGACCGATGTTCCACCGAATTTTAATACTTTCATAAACCCCAGTACCCCCCCGCCCCTAAAGGGGAGCTAAAATTTAGATTCTTACAAAAATCCCCCCTTTAGGGGTTGGGGGTGATGCAAATATAACAATTTATATACCAATGTCTGAAAAATGATGATAAAATTGTGTTTTTCTAAGAAAGTAATAATTCAAACTGTATATTGATTAGAAGATTATCTAAATATTTAATGAAAAATTTGGATTTCTGAAACCGAAAACTCATATTTGTATTGATCAATTGATATAAGTGAAAAATTATGAATAATTTATTTAGAGCATTGAATGATGCTACTCGCCGTGAAATTTTAGAATTACTAAAAGATGGAGATATGACCGCTGGCGATATTGCCGATAAATTTGATATGAGTAAACCCAGCATTTCGCATCATCTAGATTTGCTTCGCCAAGCTGATTTAGTGGCTTCGGTGAAGAAAGGTCAGTTTGTGCTTTATTCGCTCAATATGACCGTTATGGACGAAATCATGGTTTGGTTTATGCAATTTAAGCCTAATGCCGCACAAGCCGAAAAACCAAGGATTCGTCTGCACGTTGGAAAGTAGCATGCTTCAACGCTTTCACGTCTTAAAATAGGTCAAAATTGATGAGTAAAGGTAAAAACTTGTTGACCGTTGACCATCGACCGTGGACTAAAAAAATCTACACCGATGAAAAAAAATATTCTGTTTGAATTGCTGATTTTGGTAATTATTATGCTTCCGTTTGCCTATATTTATATTAATTGGCAACCTAAGTTTTCGCTTAGTCATCAAAGTAAGTTTGATTACTATTTGTATGCGGTAGTTTTTTTCTACGTTGTGCCACTATTGATGCAGTTTTTGGATAGCCGAAAGCCTAATGCAGAATTATTACTCAAAAGTGCCAAACGAATTCGTTTGATTTGGTCGGCTTATCTTTCGGCTTTGGGTTTGATCTTGTTTTATTATTTACTCAACGATTATGAGTATGATAAACCCCGACTTTTGGGAGTAGCTCTTTCACTTTTTTTATTTGCTAGCGGAAATTTCAGACAAAATATTCATCCTTCAAGCATTTTTGCAGGAAACGGTATTTTCTCAAATAAAGCAAGTTTACAAGCAGTAGAGGAGAGAAATAATAGAAAAAACCAACGATTTATGGCCAAACTTTTCTTTTGGGTCGGAATCGTCGGAACGGTTTTCTTTCTTTATTTCAAAGAATCATTGCTTACTTCTTGGGG
>NZ_JBMLRC010000469.1:0-3698 GCF_049241225.1 Emticicia sp. | reverse complement strand
TATTTCTTCTATATTATTTGTTATTCAAAACTTTCTCAACCTCTTTCACTTCAGTAATTTTAGTTTCACCATTCCATTCGTTATAAATGTAGGTCACAATTTCAGCAATATCCAGATTGGTGAGTTGATTATTGGCTGGCATTGGTTGGTTATATTTCTTACCGTTAACTAAAATTTCACCTGCAAGCCCATTTTTGATTATATAAATAACTTTTTCTTTGTCTTTCAGATAATCACTGCCTGCAATTGGTGGATAAAGGCTTTGGAGTCCTTTTCCATCTTTTTGGTGGCAATTCGCACAATTTTGCTCGTACAGTTCCTTTCCTCCGATATAATACTGCTCGAGTTTTATCTTTTCTTCTGACTGACATGAGGTAAAAGAAACGACAGCTATGATGAGTACATATAGCTTTGAAAATAATTGTTTGAAATATTTATAGATGTTTTTAAGTTCTTTGATAAGTGGTATATTATCTTCATCATACCTCATATCTCTGATTTGTTGTCTCATTTTATTTTTCGTTTAATAAAACCTCCATGTCTTTTAATAATTTAGTGACATCGGTTTCTTTGGTTCCATCATAAACTCCACGAACTCTGCGTTTGGTATCAACCAAAATAAATGCTCCGCTATGAATAATTCCACCCGCAGCCGTTGAGTCTTCGCCAGCCGTTACATAATAAGATTTTTCGCCGATTTCGTAAATCTTTGCTTTTTCTCCCGTTACGAAATTCCACATTTTGCTTTTCACGCCCAATCGGGCGGCATATTCTTTCAGCACTTGTACCGAATCATGTCGAGGGTCGATAGAATGAGATAAAATACCAACTTTGGGATTTTCTTTGAATTTTTCGTACACCCTTAGCATTTGCTTTTTCATGATTGGGCAAATAGTAGGACAGGTGGTGAAGAAAAAATCGGCAACGTAAATTTTTCCTTCGTAGTTTTTGTGCGTAATGGTCTGATTCTCTTGATTGACAAACGAAAAGTCTGGAATGGTGTGATAAACCGAGTCGCCATTGATAAATTCTCGTTCGCCCAAAATCGGTAATTTGCGAGAAGAACTTTCGCAAGAAATGATACTAATGATTGTGATACAAAATAGTATGACTGGAATTAACTTTTTCATGAATAAATTAAGCCTGCAAGAATTAACCTACAGGCTTTTTAAGATATAATCTGATTTTATTTCAAAAACTCTTCTGCTTTTTTCTTTGCATCAAGCGTTGATTGTTTCAATTGCTCGCCCTCTACTTTCAGAGCAGTTAGTGCCTTTACTTTTTCTTCGCCATCTTTCATATCGCCAGCTTCGCCTAATTTTGGCATCCACGTTTCCATGTCGTTGTAGGCTTTATCTAATGCCAACGATATCTCCAAAGCCGTTTTTTTCAATGTTGTGTCAGTTTCGGCTTTTTTCATCACTTCAGTTTTCAGATCTTCCAAATTCATGCTAATCGGCATTACTTCATCGTGAATTTTGAAAGTTTCTTCTTTGAGTTTGGCCGCTTCTTCGGCCGATTTATCTGTGCAAGCGAATGAAAATACAACAAGTAAGGCGGCTAATAAATTCTTCATTTTATGATTTGTTTTGTGTAATTGTTTGATTATTAATGTGTTATGCCAAGCATTTCGATGGCACTATGAATTGCACTTTCTGAAGGGTGTTCGCCACCAATCATTTTTGCAATTTCAATAATGCGTTCGTCTTGACTTAACTGTTTGATACGGCTAACTGTTTTGGTCGAAGAGTTATCTTTATAAACAAAGAAATGCGATGAACCTCTGCCCGCAATTTGGTGCAAGTGTGTAATGGCAATTACCTGAATACTTTGAGCCATTTCCCGCATCATTTTTCCAACTTTTATGGCTACTTCGCCCGAAATACCCGTGTCAATTTCGTCGAAAATAATGGTTGGCAATGAGCGTTTATCGCCTAAAACATATTTAATTGCCAACATCAATCGAGAGAATTCTCCACCCGATGCTACATCTTTTAATTGTCGAGGCGTAACGCCTTTATTGGCACTAAATAAGAAATTAATTTGGTCGATACCTTCGCTGTTGAGTGCGATGCTTTGGTGCTGAATTTTGAGTAAAGCGTTTGGCATACCCAGCTCAATCAATAAACCAATGACTCGTTTTTCGATTTCGGGTAAAACCTTTTGACGAGCCTTAGACAATGATTCGGCTACTTTGGTTGCAGCCTCGAAAGCTTTGTTTACACGCTCTTTTGCTGCCGAAAGATTTTCACTCAGGTTCAATACTTTACTTACTTTCTCCTCTAAAATTGCTTGAATTTCGAGCAATTCACCATTTGATTTTACGGCGTGTTTTTGTTGGAGTTTGTAAAGTAAATTCAGTCGCTCTTGAATCTCAATGATTTTTTGTCCATCCAATTCAATATTGTCTTCTTCCGACTCAATATCTCGAGAAACGTCTTTTAACTCTAATAAACAACTCTGAATTCGGTCTTTATATTGTTGATAATCAGGAGAATAACTGGCAATAGGGTTCAGTGAACTAACCGTTGACTGAAGCACCGAAAGGACTGATTGTTCGGAATTATTGAGGTATTCGTAAACGGTCTTTAAGCGAAGTTTTACTTCTTCGGCGTGTTCTAAAATATTGAGTTCTTGCTCAAGTAATTCTTGCTCGTTCGGGTCAAGTTTGGCCTTTACGAGTTCTTCCAGCTGGAAATTATTGAAGTCGAATTCTTTTTTATTTTGGTCAGCCTCGATTTGTAATTGCTGATAAGCATCTTGCAGTTTTTTGTAGGTACGGTATTTTTCCTGGTACTCCACCAATTTATCGTGGCATTGGGCGTAAGTATCCACAATACGAAGTTGGTATTCGTTTGAGCCAAGTAAAATTGAATCGTGCTGCGAATGAATATCCATCAACTGAGACGAAATCTTGCGAAGCGTTTCGAGTGTAACAGGCGTATCGTTGATGAATGCCCTTGATTTTCCGCTCGGAGAAATTTCTCTACGCACAATACACGAGCTTTCAAAGTCGAGTTCTTCTTCTTCAAAAATATTTTTTATATAGAAACCCGCCATATCAAATGTACCTTCAATGATACATTTCTCCGACTCGTTGTACAGGGTCTTTGTATCAGCTCTATTGCCCAATAACAGACCAATCGCCCCGAGCATGATTGACTTACCTGCACCTGTTTCGCCAGTGACTATATTGAAATGAGCATCGGGCTTTAGTTCGAGATGCTCAATAAGAGCGTAATTTTTTATTAATAAGTGAGAAAGCATGAAAATCTGGCTTTATTTGCGTGATTAGGCTTTGAGCAGTCTACGGTTCACAGTCCGTAGTCCACAGTAGTTTATCTTTAATCAGTATTTTAAAAGAATTGTTTTATTAAAGTAGTTTTTTGAACTTCAAAATATCATTCTTTTTTGAAAAGAGAAAACTATTTTATTTCACCTTTAAAATGAACAACAAATTTAGAGCGAATTTTATGAAAGCAAGTAGAAAAGAGAATGATTTTTTTGTAAACTTTAAATTGGTTACTGGTGAATTGGTTATTAGTTATTAGGGAACTGGTTATTAGTTATAGGGGAATGAGATTTAGAAATTGCTAATTGGTTTGCTTGGTAACGAAAGTCTTAATAAACAGACTTTTAGTAACCTAAGTAGTCCACGGTCAATAGTCGACAAGTCCACAGAAAGTTAATGGGCTTAT
>NZ_JBMLRC010000468.1:0-1810 GCF_049241225.1 Emticicia sp. | reverse complement strand
TAATTTCTTTTGAAATTGACTTTTTATCATGGTACGGCTCAATAGGAGTATTATCCAAACCGTTGGCTCTTTCCCAAAGCGTAATGCCGTTTTTACCAAATACACTTTCGAGCATTTTTCGGGGCATTTCTGCCAAAGAACCGATATTTTGAATGCCCATATTTCGGAGGGTCTGACCAGTAACAGAACCCACCATTGGCAATTTGCTGACCGAAAGTGGCCTCAGAAATGCCTTTTCATTTCCTGCCAAAATGTGGCATTGCCCATTAGGTTTTACTTCGTTCGTGGCTACTTTCGATACTGTTTTATTGCTTGCCAATCCAAACGAAATACTTAGACCCGTTTCTTTACAGATTTCGTTTTTGATTTGGGTCGAATATTTCAAGCAACCGAAGTACTTTTCCATGCCCGATAAATCGACATAAAACTCATCAATCGAAGCTTTTTCAAGCACAGGAACTCTATCGGATATGATTTGAGTAACCATATCCGAATATTGCGTATAAGATTCATAATCGCCCTTGATAAAAATAGCATCTGGGCAAAGCCGTTTGGCCATTACCGATGACATGGCTGAATGAATACCAAACTTTCGGGCTTCGTAACTGCAAGCAGCTACAACTCCCCGATCCGATATTCCACCGACAATCACGGGTTTGTTTAAAAGCAAAGGATTTTTCAGTCTTTCGACTGATACATAAAAGGCGTCTAAGTCAAAGTGAACAATGTTTTTTTCCATGGGAAAAATATTTTTTAGGATTCTGTTGGCAAGTTATTGACAAAATGCGTAGTTTCGTCTGCTCAAAATGCTTAGTATATGTCAATTTATAAAATTATAGGTCAAAACGTTAGACTTTTAAGGCAACAGAAGGGTCTTTCTCAGGAACAAATTGCAGATTTGCTGAATCTGCCGAGTAATACGTATGCCTACTACGAACGTGGGGATAGAGATTTTCCGATGGAAACGCTTGTGAAGGTTTCGGGGATATTCAGTATTGCTTTAGATGCACTCATCAAGTACGATTTAAGTAAAATCGACCTCAAAGGTTTGATGCAGGTAGGTAGTAATCGCCTTTTGTTTCCGATACTTATCAAGGAAAACTCCAAAGTTGAGAGCATTGAAATTGTACCAATCAAGGCTTCGGCTGGGTATAGAAAAGGCTATGCCGACCCACAATTTATTGAAGCCTTGCCCAAAATCAGTTTACCATTTTTGGGCGTTGGTACACACCGAGGTTTTCAGATTGGTGGAGATTCGATGTTACCGATTCAGTCAGAATCTTACATTGTGGGAAAATATATCGAGAGCTTTGAAGACATCAAGAATAACAAATCTTATATCATTTTGACTGATGAAGATATTCTTTACAAGCAAGTGAAAAATAAAATCAATGAGGATGGTACGTTGCATCTGATTTCAAATAACAAATACTACCCAACGATTCAGATTGAGCCACAGCGTGTTTTGGAAATTTGGCAGTTTACTTGCTTTATTTCTACCAAAGATGTAGATGAATATTCTATGGGACTGGAAGATATTTTTATGTCTTTGAATGGTATCAGTAAAGGAATCGAGGAGATAAAGGAGAGGATACTAATCAAATAATTGAAGTTCTGGGTAATCAACTCTTTCCAAAATCACGGCTTTGTTGCGGTTTGCTTTGGCATTGTTGGCTTCCATCGAGATTGGAATGGCCACTAAGTCAGTCTCGGTGTAGGTTTTGATTAAATCAGAAATTGATTGACGAGATAATCGAGGGTCGAGCCATGTTTTTTCGTCATTTTGGCTCAAAATCAAAGGCATTCTTTT
>NZ_JBMLRC010000467.1:0-8261 GCF_049241225.1 Emticicia sp. | reverse complement strand
CAGTAACAGTAACAAGTGCCAACGGCTGTACTGCAACCGCGACAACGGTTGTAACCTTAGCTCAGTGTGGGTCTATCGGTGATTATGTTTGGAATGATACAAACAATAATGGTCAACAAGATTCTGCAGAAACGCCAATTCAAGGTGTAAAAATCTACCTTTTGGATGGATTGACTGGTGCTAAATTAGATTCGACTTTCACCGATGCCGCTGGCAAATATCTTTTCGATAGCTTATTGAATGGTTCATATCAAGTGAAGTTTGTTGCTCCAATAAGTACGATTGCTGCCAAACAAAACACTGGTGCTGATTTAACTGATAGCGATGCTAACAAAGAAGGTCTTTCTCAATTAATCAATATTGATACCACCAAATTACCTTCAGATACATTACGAAACAATACCCAAATAGATGCTGGGTTTGTTTCTATCGGTTCTATCGGTGATTATGTATTTGCGGATAATAATGGTGATGGTATTCAAAATACAGGCGATTTGCCAATTGCCAATGTCAAAGTCTATTTATTGGATGGTAATACTGGTGCTAAATTAGATTCAGTTTTGACAACGGCTAATGGAGCATATAAATTCGATAGTCTTTTGGTAGGGACTTATCGAGTACAAATAGTGCTACCACCTGGATACACTTCTTTTACACTACCTAATACTGGGGATGATACGAAAGATAGCGATGTTGGAACCACTGGTCTTTCTCAATTGATTGTTATTGATATATCTAAATTACCAAGTGATACACTACGCAATAATCCTAAAATTGATGCAGGTTTAATTCCTTCTTCTACTAGAGTAGATTTGGCATTGAAGAAAACTGTATTGGGTGATTGTAAAAGAAAAATTGGTGACTCAATTACATTCAATATCGTAGTTAAACGTGAAGATAATGCGGATATCATTGTAAATGCTGCCGTCAAGGACAGTTTGTCTACAAATTTTACGTTTATAAGTGCTACACCAAGTATCGGTTCTTACAGCAATGTTAGTGGGATGTGGACAGGAATTAACTTAGCAAAAGGAGATTCAGCTGTATTAACCATTGTGGCCAAAATCAACCAAGGATCTTATGGTTTAGTTTGCAATGATGCTTGGATTAACTTTATGGATGTGTTGGATTTTGACTCTCAAGCTGGAAATAAAATTGAAACTGAAGATGATTTTGCTCGAGCCTGTGTGAGTGTTCCAATGCCTTTATGTACCGCTAGAAATGAGAGAGTTATCTTATCAGCCCCAGTAGGATATAGTGCATATCAATGGTATAAAAATGGGCAAATTATCGTTGGAGCTAACGATTCTTTCTATACTACCAACAGTATCGGAGAATATACGGTCACAGTAGATTCAGGAAGTTGCCCAGCAAATGTTTGTTGTCCTATTTATATCGAAGATTTTTGTGATTGTCCTCCAACGATCTGTGTGCCTTTTATGATTAATAAAACTAAAACAAGGTCTAAATAAATAACTTGACAAAAAATAGTCCCCTTTGAAATATCATTGGGGACTATTTTTTTTGATATACAAATCAACCTCCGGTAGCAAATCCTTCAAAAACGGTCATTCCTCCATCAATAAACATACTGCTTCCTGTTATATAATCAGAATCGTCAGAGGCTAAGAAAACGGCTAATTTGCCAATATCGCTCGGTTGACCAATTCGATTGTAAGGAATAAGCGACATTAGGCTATTTAAAGCTTCGGGTGTTTCCCAAGCCGCTCGGTTGATTGGGGTTTGAATAGCACCCGGACAAATACTATTCACTCTGATTTTGCGGTTGCCGTATTCTTGAGCGAGGCTTTGCATCAGCATTTTTATTGCTCCCTTTGAGGCTGCATAATTGACATGACCAGCCCAAGGAATTAACTCATGAACCGAACTCATACAGATGATTTTTCCGGTTGCAAGCGAACGCTCAGGCACAGGCCCTCTACGCAAAAATTCTCTTATTGCTTCTCTGGCACACAAAAACTGACCTGTCAGATTAATATCAATTACTTTTTGCCATTGAGCTAAGGTCATTTCATCGAACTTTGCATCTTGCTGTAAGCCTGCATTATTGACAAGAATATCCACAGTACCGAATGTTTCAATGGTTTGTTGAAACATTACTTGAACTTGCTCTTCTTTGCTAACATCAGCCTGAATAGCAATGGCATTACTACCAAATGATTTTATCTTTTCGACAACTGCATTGGCTGATGCTTGATTGGAACCGTAATTCACAACCACATTTGCTCCAGCTTCGCCCAAAGCTACTGCTACACCTTCACCGATTCCAGAGCTTGCTCCAGTAACCAAAGCGGTTTGTCCTGTTAATTTTTTCTCTGCCATTTTTATTTTTCATTTTAGATTTGACCAATTCGTTACAAATTTTTTCTAAAAAAGTATGCCAGCACCTACTTAGCAAACCTAACCATCAAAATGAAATAGTAGTTTTACCCCAAAACTTTGGCCATAATTCCTTCTTTCAAAGCATAACTCGAAACCCTAATGCGTTGAATTTCAAGCGTTTGAATAATAAAACGAATCAAGCACATGGCTACCACAATCATATCTACTCGTAGCTCAATCATACCTGGAATTTGCATTCTTTCGGCGTGATTCTTAAAAATCAATTCGTCATAAGCCCAATAAAACTCTGGGAGTGAATATTCAAACGCAACTTCATCGCTGGCAGGAAGTTGCCCTTTTTCTTTCATATATTGCATATCAATCAGCGTATCAAACGACCCTGACGAACCAATCAAAACCTTCGGAGCGTATTGATGACAAGCATTGGCCAAAGGCAATAGTTTTTCACGGAAAAAATCATCCATCATTTGTACTGAACGCATCGAAATCGGGTCAGATTTCATGAATTTATCCATCAAACGCTGCCCACCAATCTCGAAACTTTGTTTCCAAAATATCTTTTCATCGTTACAAATAATAAACTCCACACTTCCTCCACCAATATCCATTATCATCGAAGTTTCGGGAATACTCATGGCTTGTTTTACACCCAGACAAATCAATTCAGCCTCTTCATCGCCCGAAATAACTTTAATTTTTATGCCCGTTTCATCCAAAACTCTTTCTATAAATTCTTCTTTATTTCCAGCATTCCGAATGGCACTCGTGCCAGTAGCAAAAACATTCTCCAGTGCAACCGATTGATTATCAATTACTTCTCGGAAACCTTTCAATACCCCCAAAGCTCGTTGGATACCTTCTTCCGAAATCACACCTTGGCTAATACCGCCCATCCCAATTTTGGCAGGAATCGAAGATTTATAAAGTGTTGCTGTGCCTTCAACAATCAGCAAATGAAATGTATTTGTGCCTAAATCAATAATGGCTGTTCGCATAAAGCTCAGTCCCTAAAGGGAAGTTTTATTTTAAATTTTCACAAATGTAGTGTTAAACCCGTCAGTTTTGAAAAAACCTTACAGGTTTTAGTCTTAAAAACTTGAAAATCAGAAAATTAATCTCTACTTTTGCACTCCCAAACAAAAGGAGGTGTATTTATATGTTAGTAATCAACGTAAAGGAAAACGAATCTATTGATAAAGCTTTGAAACGTTTCAAGAAGAAATTTGAGAAAACGGGTGTATTGCGTCAACTACGCAAGCGTCAGGCGTTTGAAAAACCATCAGTAGCTCGTCGTAACGAAATTATTCACGCTACTTATGTGGGTAAATTGAGAAGCAACGAAGAAATGTAATATTATTGAGCAATTCAATTTGTTTCAAACAAGTATTGCAATCTAATATATTTAAACCATATTAGTAGATATTGTCATTGGAAAATAGTTATTGGTTATTGGTTGGTTATCTTTATTCGCAAATTGCTTATATTTTCAAACTGATTATAATTTTTAACTGTTCAAATTAGTTATTTACCAATAGCTAATCACCAGTAACCAATCTCTATTAATATGGTTTCTTATTTTTTACAACATATCAAATACGAAAAACGCCTCAGCCATCATACCGTTACGGCTTATGAAGGAGATTTGAAGCAATTTTCTGCATTTCTATTATACCAGTACGAATTTAAAGAACCAGAGAAAGCCGATTTTCAGATGATTCGCTCTTGGATTGTGGCTTTGGTCGACGAAAAAATCGAAAACCGTAGCATCAATCGAAAAATTGCTACACTCCGCACTTTCTACAATTTTTTGCTTCGCCACAAGGCAATCACCACCGACCCAATGCTCAAAATCAAAGCATTGAAAACCGATAAAACGCTCCCCAAATACGTCGAAGAAAAACCCATGGAAAATCTGCTCGATGATATTGAGTTTTCGGATGATTTTTCTGGTTTGCGAGATAAACTCGTGCTTGAATTGCTCTACGGAACAGGTATGCGTTTGGCCGAATTGATAGGTTTGAAAATTACCGACCTAAATTTATATAATAATACATTGATAGTGCTCGGAAAACGCAATAAACAGCGAATCATTCCGGTTAATAAATCTTTGGTTGAAGCAATCAAAAAATACCTTACTTTACGCACAGATATTATTGATGACACCACTAATACTTACTTGATTGTGACTGATAGTGGCACGCAAGCCTACCCGATGTTTATTCAGCGTTTGGTGAAAAAATATTTGTCGTTGGTTACATCACTCGAACAACGCAGTCCGCACGTTCTGCGGCATACCTTTGCTACGCATTTGCTCAATCGTGGAGCAGATTTGAATGCCATCAAAGATTTATTGGGGCATACGAGCCTTGCCGCTACGCAAATTTATACCCATAATTCGATTGAAAAACTCAAAAAAGTCTTCAAGCAAGCCCACCCGAAGGCCTAAGAATAACAAAATTGAATTTATTGAAGAAACACGTCCATGAGCAATACCATTCTGATAATTGATGATGAAGAAAAATTGAGAAATCTTTTGGCCAAAATCCTGACAATGGAGGGCTTTGAGGTTTTTCAATCGGGCGACTGTAAAAGTGGGCTAAAGCGATTGGAACAGAATGCCATTGACGTGGTTATTTGTGATGTAAAACTGCCCGATGGCCGAGGAGTGGACTTGACCAAAACAATTAAAGATAAGTACCCAACCGTCGAGGTTATTTTGCTTACGGCTTACGGAAATATCCCCGATGGTGTGCAAGCCATCAAAAACGGAGCATTTGACTACATCACGAAGGGGGACGATAATAATAAAATTATTCCTTTGCTTCATAAGGCTATCGAGAAAGTGAGTTTATCAAAAAGAGTGCAGCAGTTGGAAAAACAATTGGGCGAAAAACACTCCTTTGATAAAATTATCGGTAAGTCGAAAATTATGCTACAAACCATTGATTTGGCAAAAAAAGTAGCCGAAACCGACACAACCGTGCTGCTCACAGGCGAAACTGGAACTGGGAAAGAAGTTTTTGCTCAAGCCATTCATCAAGCCAGCAGACGCTCTAACCAGAGTTTTGTGGCTATCAACTGCTCGGCGTTTAGTAAGGATTTGCTCGAAAGTGAAATGTTTGGTCATAAAGCTGGGGCGTTTACGGGTGCAGTGAAAGACCAAAAAGGCTTGTTTGAAGAAGCCCACAACGGCACCATTTTCCTGGATGAAATCGGCGAAATGGCTTTAGATTTACAAGCCAAACTACTCAGAATCATAGAGTCGGGCGAGTTATTGAAGGTCGGAGAAAGTAAACCAATCAAAGTAAATGTCAGAATCATTGCAGCTACTAATCGAGACTTATTGAAAGAAATTGAAGCGGGGCATTTCCGAGAAGATTTATATTACAGAATTTCAGTTTTTCAGATAAAACTTCCCGCACTCCGAGAAAGAATTGTTGATATTGAGCTGTTAACCAATCATTTTGTTACGGTTTTTTCGCACAAAATGAATAAAAAAGTACGAAAAATTGAAGAATCTTTCATCGAAACGCTCAAACTTCATAACTGGAACGGCAATATCAGAGAACTAAAAAATGTAATCGAACGAAGCATTATTTTGATGAATGATGATGAGTTAAAAACTGAAAACCTACCACTGGAAATTCAGCATGCTTCGCAATCTGCCAGTGCTATTTCGGGCAAAATATTGACAAACTTTGAGCTGGCTAATGCCGAAAAAAGCCACATTCAGAAAGTACTTAATTACACAAACGGCAACAAAACCAAAACCGCCGAATTGCTCAATATTGCTCTCACTACCTTATATCGCAAAATCGAAGAATACAAACTTTAGGTATATCACCCTTTCAAAACGATAGTACAGACCCTTTCAAAATGAAAGGGTTTTTTATTTTACAAAATCTGATAAATTTTATAAAAAACTGATAATAAGACACTTATAGATTGTTTTCTACTACTGGCACATCTCTTGAAACTATATATAGAAACAAATAATTAAAATCATGTTTCTAACAATCACACTTACAGTTTTAGGGCTATTGGGTTTCGCCCTTTTCTACAAATCCATTAAATTCTTCGAAAACATCTAAGCCATGATAGCATTATTCATCGTCTCAATCGCCGTGTTTTTATACATGTGCTATGTATTACTAAAACCCGAAAAATTCTAAAACCATGAAATGGCAAAAAATCAAGGCTGCGTTAGTCATAATCATTATTTGGTTGATTGCTCTATCAATGTTTTATGCGGTTTTACTAAAATTTAAAATTTTATATAAATTCTAACACAAAATGAACTCAGAAATACTCGGCGTAGTGCTAATGTTTGTGCTAACACTGGCCATCGCTTTACCTTTAGGAAGATACATCGGCAAGGTTTTCAACTACGAAAAAACTTGGTTAGATACAATCTTCAATCCGATTGATAAATTATTCTTCAAGCTAAGCGGCATCAACGAATCTCAGCAAATGAACTGGAAACAGCATTTAGCTGCTTTACTAAGCATCAATGCTGCATGGTTTTTATTATCAATGATAGTATTGACCAATATGGCTTGGCTACCACTAAATCCAGACAATAATCCTTCAATGAGTGGCGATTTGGCCTTTAATACTGCCATTAGCTTTATCTGTAACACCAATTTGCAGCACTATTCGGGCGAAAGCGGAATGTCGTATTTGGGTCAACTCGTATTGATGTTGTGGCAGTTTTTGAGTGCAGGTACAGGCATTGCCATTGCTGCGGTTGTATTCGTGGCAATGAAAGAACGCACAACCGATAAATTGGGTAATTTCTACTCATATTTTGTGCGTAGTTGCACTCGCATTTTATTTCCGATTGCGGTTGTGGTTGCCACGGTGCTGGTATTCAATGGTATGCCAATGACTTTTGAAGGAAAAGATACCATGACCACCCTACAAGGCGATACCGTACAGGTGAGCCGTGGGCCAGTGGCAGCTTTTACGGCTATCAAGCACTTGGGTACGAATGGAGGTGGTTTTTTTGGAGTAAATTCGGCACATCCGTTCGAGAATCCGAGTTATTTTACCAACATCGTCGAAATGATTACTCAGATGCTTATTCCATTCGCATTGATATTTGCTTTGGGCTATGTAATTAATCGGAAGAAACTTTCTTGGATGATTTTTGGAGTAATGACCATCGGATTTACGCTCTTAGTTGTGCCAACGATTATCTCGGAAATGAACGGAAATCCTGCCATTACTCGAATGGGAGTCAGCCAAAGTCTCGGAAGCATGGAAGGTAAAGAAATCAGATTTGGCTCACCAGCTTCGGCTTATTGGAGCATCGCCACCACCGTCATTTCTACGGGAAGTGTCAATGCTATGCACGATAGCTTCACGCCTTTGAGTGGTATGAATCAAATGTTGGCCATGATGATAAATGCTTTTTATGGCGGTTGTGGCGTTGGAATGCTTAATTTTTATGTTTTTATCATTTTGGCGGTGTTTATCAGTGGCTTAATGGTAGGTAGAACTCCCGAATTTTTGGGCAAAAAAATCGAAGCAAAAGAAATGAAAATAGCGATGGTAATTGCTCTACTCCACCCGTTTTTGATTTTGGTTGGGACTGCCATCTCCAGTTATTTATATACCCATAACCCGACTGAATATGCAGGTTGGTTGAGTAACCCAAACAACCATGGTTTTAGTCAAATGTTGTATGAATTTACTTCTTCGAGTGCCAATAATGGCAGTGGTTTTGAAGGTTTGGGCGATAATACACCTTTTTGGAATATCGCTTGTGGCATTGTGATGCTCTTGGGGCGTTTTCTGCCAATCATCGGGCCAGTGGCCATTGCTGGCATTTTGGCCAGCAAAAAATATACTCCCGAAAGCAACGGTACACTCAAAACCGATACAATGACTTTTGG
>NZ_JBMLRC010000466.1:0-22680 GCF_049241225.1 Emticicia sp. | reverse complement strand
CGTGCAGTTTTTGTTTGTAGTAAAAAATCTTCGTCTAAAAACGTCTTCATATCTCTCTCGTGCTATTAGCTCTTAGCGTTTAGTAATTAGCTTAAATTGTAATTAATAAAAAACTATCGTCCATCGTCTATTGACTATTGACTTTATTTCAGCAAAACTATTGAGTTTATTTTGTTTATTTTGCTATAATATTTCTTTTTTTAATACTATTTTGATAAAGGTATTCGTATAATGTGATTTTTTCATCATTTACTGCATTCAAAAAGACAAATTGTTTGTGTTGGTGGGTTTGCTACGATAATCATATCAAAAAACTTCAATCAAAGTATTTGATTATTGGGGTGTCCATTTTCCATCGAAAACCCACGATGAATTAACAGTTTTGCTTTCAATTACCCAATTATCTTTGAGCCATGAAAAGTCGTTGCCACCTTGTCGATGGCAATTTTTATAGAAAACCCTACGCCCCCAAAGAGGTGTACCAGTACCCGAGGCTGCTGCGTAAATGTCGGCATCGGCCATGAGGTCGGAAAATGTACAATCTATCAAATAAAATTGAGATTCAAGGTGGTATCTGCCAAGTTTGTAGCCTTTGTCGCCTTCAAAAGTACAGTTCTTTAAAACAGTTTTTGCTTCTTTGTTTGCCGAGCCATCGTGCCATAAAGCAGCACTGGTATTATGACATATGAAATGGCAATTTTCGGCATAAGACCAACCCCTCGGACAATAGAAATCAACACCGCCCTCCATCGTGCAGTCTTTGAAATAATACATTCCTACTGTTCCGTCCCACGGACTAACAGTGTCGCCGCCAAAAGCACGAAAAGTACAGTTTTTGAACGTGAGTCGAGTAGCTCCCGAAAAAGTACGAAGAGCCATCTGGTGTCCGTCTTTGCGAACTGTTTTCTTGCCAGTAGCGTCAGTAGGGCAGTCAATCGTAATAGGTGTATCGCTGGCCTCAAAACCATAACTATTGATAACCGTGATATTGCTGAAAACAATATCGGTCGATTGACTAATGTTTACGGTTGCAACTCCCCAGTCAGCCTTGTTGGCTGGATTACAACTCCATATATCACGAGCTTCCGAGATAGTAATGATTACGCCTTTTTCGCTTTCGCCTTTAAAGGTTAAAAACTGAATACCATCGAGATAGATACGCTCTTTGTAGGTTCCGTTTTTGATAAAAATAACACGTTCTTTATCTGCTTTTTTTGAAATACTATTGATGGCTTCTTGAATAGTTTTAAAATTTCCAGAGCCATCTGCAGCTACCACTATCTGATTGCTTGTTGGAGTAGGAGGCGTGATAGCTGGAGTATCAGTATCAATACTTGCCTTTGAACAAGCAAAAACTGCCAAAAGAAAAAAGAGATGTATGGCTCTAATCATATTGAAGATGAAGGGTCGCTTTTCATAAGCGACCCTTTAAGGTTATTTTACAGAAAGTGACCATTTAGCCAAATCTTTGGCCGCACTAAAGTTTTCGTAAATGACTGGAATTCTGCGTCCGTCGGTATATTCGTTATATAACCACGGGTCGCCTACGATGAATACACTTCCTTTGCCTACTTTCGCCGTTGCGATGATATTATCACCACCTTCACTCACAATCGTTTTAGCTGGTGACTTCACATTGAGTGTTGCTAATTCTTTGATATAAACCAATTTTGTATTCTTGAAAACTGGATTTCCGGCAGGAATATCTACTCTGCCTTGTTCCCATTTTGTGCCTTGCACCATGTTACGGCTTTTGTTCGTAAACTCAACACCAAATGCTTTTGCCAATTCATTGAAGTGCGGAATCTCGCAGTTGGCAGTATCGTTGGCCATCATGATGAGTGTTCCGCCAGCTTTTACCCAATCAGAAATTACTTTAATATCAGCTTTTTCTACAAAATTTGGCTTGGCAGTTTCTTTCTTAGTGTCAGGGTCAACGATGATATAAACATTTACACCTTTAAGATTTGCTGCCGTTGGGGCTGCCGAAATTGTTTTAAGTTTTGCTCCCAATTCTTGGTAAATTTGTCCCCAAACCCAAAAACCTGAGTGCATACGGTCGTCCCAAGTATAGTGGAAAGATTCTTGATTACCGTTCAAATCTTTTCTGAATTCATTATTGAAATAATTATCGACGGCTACGGTTTTTCCTTTGCCCAAAGCATTTTCAGCAGCAATTTCCATTTCTATACTTGCAAAGATAAATGGACCAACGCCCTTCAAATCATTTTTCTTGATTGGTTCGCTTAAGTAATATTCGTAGCTACCATCGCGGTAAGGAGTTCCGCCCAAACCGCCAACACTTACGGTTTTGTTAAGGCTGATTGTGCCATCGGCTTCTTTTTCTACAAATTCTTTCAACATTCCTGCGTAACCTTTCTTAGCAGCAGCTAAATAAGTGGCTGGCAAATAACCTTTACGCACACCTTTGGCAAGTGTATAAACAAACATGGCCGAACCAGATGCTTCTAAATAATTACCTTTACGAGTACCGAGGGCAATCATCTGATACCAAACGCCTGATTTTGGGTCTTGGTATTTGACCAAAGCAGGAGCAAGGCGTTGAAGATATTTAATCAAATTAGCTCTTTCGGGGTGGTTTTCTGGGAAATAATCAAGCACATCGACTAAAGCCATTGCGTACCAACCAATGGCACGGCTCCAAAAATGTGGCGATAGTCCAGTTTTTTTATCAGCCCATTTTTGCTCTTTGCTTTCATCATAACCATGATAAACCAAGCCAGTTTTGGCATCTACTGCATATTTTTCAATCAAAGCAAATTGCTTGGCAATATCATTGAAATGCTCTGGTTTGTTGAAAATCTTGCTGTATTCGGCAGCGAAAGGCTCGCACATGAAAAGTCCATCGAGCCACATTTGAAATGGATAACGTTTTTTATGCCAATAGCCACCTTCGTTGGTTTTTGGTTGATTTTCGATTTGTTTCCAAAGTAAATCGGCTGCTTTGATGTATTTCTCTTTCTCTGGTTGAGTTTGCTGGGCAAGCATCAACAAAGCACGTCCAGTTGGTATGTTATCGAGATTAAAATCATCGTATTTGAAAGTACGAATACTTCCATCTTTCTGTACATAACGGTCTAAATCTTTACGGATATATTCAAAATATTTGCCATCGCCCGTGCGATACCATACTTTTTCGAGAGCTTTTAGCATTAAACCTTGCTCGTAGTCCCATGCGGCGGGTTTACCTTCTTTCACTGCAATCGAATCTTTATGACGACTCATAAAAGATTCCGCCATCCAGACAGAATATGACTGCCCAAAGCACCCCCCCGCCCCTAAAGGGGAGCTAAGGATAATTATTAAATAGAAAAATAGTTTTTTAGTGTTCATTTTTGATTGAATTTTAACCCTCACCAGCGGCTGACCGTTCTTAAAGGGGAGTTGTTATTAAAAATTTTACTATCAAATAAAAGTTCCCCTTTAGGGGTTAGGGGTCTTCATTATCGCACTGTCGTTCAATGCAAATTTGTATTTTTTAATAAGATTAATGATTTCGGCACCCGCAAATAGAGCTGGACCATAACCATGTGCAGCATAAACATTTACTGGGCGGTAATAATAAAACGCTGGTTCAAAGCCCATGCCTGTGCCCACGCAAACGCCTTCTACTTGTCCTTTTTCGGTCACTTTGGTGGCTACGGCATTCCAGCCGAGAAGTGCCATTGGGCCATAAGTTGCGGCATCGAGCCATCCTTCGTTGATACCTTTCGCAATGCAATATGTATAAATAGCTGTGGCGGAGGTTTCTAAATAAGTATCATTTTTATCGAGCAATTGATGCCAAAAACCCGTGCCTGTTTGGTAAGAAGCCAAACCTTTGGCGTGGGCTTTGTATAAAGCTAAAACTTCGGCACGACCTTTATGGTCTTTTGGTAAAATATCAAGAACTTCTGTTAACGTAAGAATTGCCCAACCATTTGCTCTTCCCCAGTGAAATTCTGGGTGAGTTTCCATACTTTCTACCCAGCCGTGCATAAAAATGCCCAAGTTTTTATTGAACATTCGTTTTGAGAATTGCAAGATTTGTTTCACGGCTTCATCGTAGTATTTTTTGTCGCCGGTAAGTTTTCCCATTTGAGCGAGTGCAGGCACGCCCATAAACATATCATCGAGCCAAAGTGTATTTTTTAGCGGACGATTACGTGCCAAAGTACCATCGGCCAAACGGTATTCTTTTGTATAAATGTAATTGAGGTAATTGTCAATCAGTGGGCGAACGTTATCTTTTACCAAACCATCACGCATGGCCTTAATCATCGACACCGACATTGCTCCGCAATCATCTAAGGCGTGTGGGGCAATTACCTGACGCAATGGCATACCCGAACTTACAGGAAATTTAGCTTTGATAATTGGTGTAAGTTCTGCCAAGAAGTTGAGGCGTTGCGTTGTATATTGAGCAAAACGAGGGTCGCCAGTGGCTTTGCTGGCTGCCAACATTGCGGCATAAGTTACACCCCACTCGTAGCTGGTAAGGCTAAAATCTCCTCGGTAAACGGTTGCGTTTGTATCTATCTTCGAGAAATCTTTTATTTCTTCTTTAGTTGCTTTATTAATGACCCTTGTTGGAGTAACTGCATCTAAATAGCCATGAATTCTGTTTAATACTTGTGTAACGTCCTCAACTTTCGGACTTCCGTAGGGCGTCGGATAATCGGGTTTTGCAGTATGCAAAGACTCTGAATGTAAGGTAGAAGCTGGTGCTTGTACTTGAGCGTAAACAGTGTTTACAAGGCAAAAAGCCAATAAAACTATTGCTTTCTGGAATAAATTTGATGAAAACTGTATCATAATTTTAAGAAAAACTATCGACCGTCATCTGCGGACTATCGACTAAATTAAGCTAAATAAAAAACATTTTTTAAATCAACACTAATGGGCGAGTTATCGGGATTTGCATCCATAATATCGGCCATGTATGCCCACCAACGTTTCGTAACAGGATTATGAGGAATTTGATTGAATTTTTCTAAATCTTCGACTTTTAAAGTACCGAACAAAATATTGGTTTCTTCATCCAAAAAAATTGAATAGTCGCTAACGGTGGCATCTTTCAATACCTGACCGAGTTCGGGCCATAATTCGTCGTGGCGACGTTTGTATTCTTCTGCTTGTCCAGCATGAAGTTTCATTTTAAATCCTAAACGGTGCATATATTTAATGAGTGAATGATAGAATTAGTGAATGATAGAATTAGTGAATGAATTTGTATATTTTTCTCGAATCTTGCATCCTAAATTTGTAATCTAAACTTAAAAAAACTTTTGCATACCTTCCCATTTTACTTTCCAAGTGCCATCTTTCGGAAAACCCGGGGTTTGTGTTTTACAACCATCATAGCCCGCACACATCAAAGCTACCGCCGTGAGTAAGCCTCCATTCCCTGGTAAGTAAAGGCGTAAACGGCCATCTTGAAAATTATGCCCATTTGGCAAATACGTATTTGTTCGAATCGGCATCATCAAGCCATCAATTGCTTTTTGTGGCATATCTAAGCGAGTAGCCGTCATCGAAACCATCGGAAAATCCCAGCCCCAAGTGTCTTGCCAGTCCCAAGCTTCCCAAACTTTCTCGAAAGTTCGCTTCATGGTTGGCTTATCGAGCATCGGAGTTTCTGGCAACATACCGAGTGTACATAAAACCGCTGGGTGGTCGGTCAAATACTTCGGATTTGTATAAGAATCTTGGGCATTTTCAGTAGCCAAATACAAGCCATCTTTTTGTGGTAGAGGCGAAAGGTTTTCGATGACATGCTGCCATTTTTCATTGGGTTTTAGGCCGAGACGCTTACGCCAGTTTTGTGCAATCGTAAGCGTTTGATACCAATAATTTAGCTCATAAGTTGGATTAAAAGTATCTTCTGGCTTAAAGCGTTCTTGTGCCGAAATAATGCCTTTCCCTAAAATATACTTGCCTTTTTGTTTATCGAAATCGGCAAAAGATGCCATGAAATCGGCTGTTTCAAAAACTAATTGTTTGTATTTTTCTAAGGTTTGTGCCGTTGGTTTTTGGCGATAAACCAATTCTACGAATGTAATGATATGTGGTTGCTGCCAAATCAGATATGAACCCACCGAAGAAGCAGTTTCTCCGCCATCGTTATCAGTCATTTTTGGCCATCTTGCCCCTTCAAAACCTTGTCTTTTAGCAATATTTCGGGCAGTTGGCAGGGCTTTTTGGTACCAATCAAGGCTTTTTTCGAGTAAATCTATTCGTCCCCAAAGTGCAAAATGTACGCCGTGCCACCAGTGCATTTCGAGGTGGGGTTTGCCAAACCACGAGTTGTAAGTAAGGCCAGTTTCTTGTGGTGGAGCCGAACCCGCACATTGTAATTTAGTAAGATATTCCGAAAGGATAATTTGTCGCTCGAGTTCGTTGGCTCGTGGGTCGGTGCTTCCTGCTAAATCAATTGCTCCACCCGATTGCCAGAATTGTTTCCACCCACTAATGCTACTATTCATTACATTACTGAAAGTGCTGGCGGTTGGGGTACTTTTCTCCGAAAACTCACAAGTTAGGTTCAGTATCGTTGAATTTTTTGAAGGCTCAAACAAGAAATAATGTGCTTGTGTTTCTTTCAGTTTACCGCCGTTTGTCCAAGATAAATGAATGAAATATTGGTCTTGGTCTAAGGTATGATTGATGCTGGCACGAGTGCTTGAAGAAGCAATTATTTTCGAAGAATGTTTATCGAAGTTTGTCCAATTATTGCCCGCATCAATAAATTTATCGGTAGGATAGGGCAATCGTAAACGCACTTTTAGTTGTCCAGTTTTTAGTAAATCAGATTGCACTTTTACGCCAATAATATCTTTTTTAGTATCACAAAAAGTTTGAACATCAATGCTTACCCCTTCAAAAATAAAATGGCTTTTTATTTCACCCGTGTAAGGATTTAAAGTCTGATTAATTGCTTGAATATCAGAAGGATTAGCCACGGAATGGTCTTTCTTATAAAGCTCAAATCCTAAGTTGCCTAATTGTAAACGGTGCGGATTTTGGCGAACAAAATCTGCTGCTTCTTTTTTGCGTTTAGGCTCGTTCCACTGAGCAGCATAAGGCACTTTACGGCCATGTGATTCGAGGTCTTTGAGGGTTTCTTCTATTTTGTAATTGCCAGTATTCGGAAAACTATGCCAACCCCATTCTGATTGCGTACCGAGTGGTACACCATTGGCATAAAAATCAGGAAAAGTTTGTAAACCAGTGGCATCAACCGTGAAGGCAAATTTACCATTACCAACTGATAATGAAGCAAGTGTGTCGATTTTACTAACCTTAACTTTATGACGCTCCACAACGGCTTTTCTATCAATTTTTTGTGCAAAAACTGATGCCGAAATGCTAAGTAGAACTAATATTTTACAAACGTTTTTTGTCATAGTTTTTTGAGGGTATTTTTTGCCAAAATTAGCCTCATTATATAGTCGTTCTTTCCTGTGCTTACACGGAGAAATATTAAATCAAATCTTCAAAAATGTATTTTTCATCATAAGAAATTTTAAACTTTTCTAAGAAGTCTACGTATTCCTCTCGGAATGTATATTTTTTATGGTGTTCCTCCTGATTTTGTATGTATTTATAGACAGCATCAATTTGCGACTGACTGTATGAAAATACCCCGTAACCCTCTTGCCATTCAAATCTTTCTGGAGTTAGTGAATGGTCGTTGATATACTTTGATGATTTAGCTTTTACGGTTTTCATTAATTCCGAAACTGCAACCGTTGGTTTTAATCCAAAAAAGCAATGTACATGGTCTTCTACTCCGTTGACTATCATTGTTTTACAGCCAGTCTCATTGATTAAATTGCCAATCACGCCAAACAAATCTTTTTGCCATGTTTTTTCAATCATAGCATTTCTATACTTCACTGCAAAAACAGTTTGTAGATAGATTTGATGGTAGGTGTTTGCCATTTTTTGCGTTTTATAATAAGCCGAGCCTATGGCTCTCGTTATCGGTTAATTTGTATTTTACGGCGGGTTAAAACCCACCGCTACAATATTGGTCGAGCCTTTGGCTCTTTATTATGTTTTTTTATTCAAATAGTTAAAGAGCCGTTAGGCTCGATTTATGTTGTAGCCACGGATTTTAATCTGTGGAACGGGAGATAAAGGTTAATTAAAGAGCCGTAGGCTCGGCACATATAATTATTTCCCCTTTATCCCCTCAAAAACTTTCTCCGAAACCTTAAAAACTGTTCCATGACGTAAGCCTTTTGGAAAACTGACTTGGTCGGAAATATCTTCCCAATTCTTCATATCTTTTGAACGTATCGCACCGTATTTGTGGTCACGATATTTATCGAAATAAACATAGACGTATTCACCGATACGAATCGAAGTTGGTCCTTCTGCCCAATATTTTCCTGTGATTGGCTCAGAAACTTTATCGATTGCAAATGAACTTGCTTTGTTTGATTTTACGATACGAATATTCTTTTGTGGCGGATTAGGATTTTCGTTTTTGATAAACATGTAGTAACTTTTTCCATCTTTCAGAATTGTAGCATCAATGGCACTGAAATCAGGGTTGAAAAACATTTTGGTTGGACTAAATGTCTTAAAATCAGTTGTTTCTGTATAATAAATGCGGTGATTCCAGCCTTTTTCTTTTTCCGAATCCGCTACATCTCCGTGTCTGCCAGGAATGGTTGTTGCCCAGAAAATGAGGTAGTTTTTCTTTTTATCGTCATAAAAGACTTCGGGAGCCCACGAGTTTTTGGCGGTGGGTTCGTGTTCCATTACTGGAATGGCTTTTTGCTCTGACCAATTTATCAAATCTTTTGACGAAGCATAGCCAATGATTTGGTCGTGCCAGCCACTTGTCCAAACCATCTGGAAAGTACCATCGGGCGATTGAATAATACATGGGTCACGCATCAATTTATCTTTTCCAATTTCGGGTTTCAGAAAAGATTTTCCTTCATTAAGGCTTTCCCATTTTAGGCCATCTTTACTGTAAGCAAAGTGTAAACCATCCTGACCGTTATCGGTGAAATAAGAAAATAGATAAACGTCCTTTTGTGCAAAAACAAAGTTAGAAATAAGAAGTAGAAGTAAACCTACGATTCTTGATGAGGTCATGCTTTATCGGGTTGAATACTTTTAAGGCCTAAAGACCTTAAAATTAGCCCGATTTTTGTAGTAAATCAATATTTATTATGGCTTATTTTACGCAAACGTTATCGGGAACGTTCCCGGAATGGAATTCCCGGAATGGAATTCCCGGAATGGAATTCAGAAGAAAAATTTTTGAAATGAAAATTTAGAAGAAGAAATTATTCCAATAGGAGAAGTAAAACTTTGGTAAGTTTTTTAAGCTTACCAAAGTTTGATTATTTATTTACCAAACAATCTCCATTTTCTGTCCAGCAGTTAATGAAACCGTTTTGGTTTTATTTCCCGAAATCAAGGTAGTTTTTCCACCTTTTTTCGATGAAATGATTAATTTTTTGAGTGTTTTACCGCTCCATTCGAGTGAAACTTCAAATCCACCTCTGGCTTTTATTCCTTTTACTGAGCCACTTTCCCAAACATCGGGTAGGGCAGGGAGGAGGCGAATCTCCTGTTCGTCAGATTGCACCAACATTTCTGCTACGGCTGCTGCTCCGCCAAAGTTTCCATCAATTTGGAAAGGTGGGTGAGCGTCGAATAGGTTCGGGTAAGTACCACCCCCACGAGCATAGTTAGTTTTTACGCCATCTGGTTCTACGTAGTGCAGGAGTTCTCGATACATTTTATAGGCACGATTGCCGTCTAAAAGCCTTGCCCAAAGGTTGATTCTCCAGCCTTTACTCCAACCTGTTGTTTCGTCACCTTTGATTTCGAGTGTTTTGCGGCAAGCATCGGCCAAAGCAGGGGTTTTTAAAGGCGAAATATGGTTTCCTGGGAAAAGTCCAAACAAGTGAGATTGGTGGCGGTGCTGTGGTTCGGCATCTTCCCAATCATAATACCATTCTTGCAAATTCCCTTTTTTACCGATTTGATAAGGGTAAAGTTTAGCCAAAGCCGTTTCGAGTTTTGCTCTAAATTCGGCATCGGTATTTAATATTTTCGATGCTTTGATGGTTTGTTCAAAACATTCACGAATCATTGCTAAATCGGCCGTTCCGCCGTATAGTGTAGCTCCTTTGTAGCCATCGGGAGCGATGTAAATGTTTTCGGGAGAAGTTGATGGTGAGGTAATTAGCTTACCGTTTTTATCTTCAACCAACCATTCTAAACAAAATTGTGCCGCACCTTGCATGAGCGGATAAGCTTCGTTTTTCAAGAAGTTTTGGTCTTTTGTAAATACATAATGTTCCCAAAGGTGCGTACTGAGCCACGCACCGCCCATATTCCAGTTGGCCCAACCTGGGTCGCCATCGCCAAAATCACCAACTGGATTACTCATTGCCCAAATATCCGAGTTATGAGCAACCGCCCAGCCATTTACACCATAAAATGTTTTGGCCGTAATTTTACCAGTGGTAGCTACATTTTTGATGAATTTCATCATTGGCTCGTGCATTTCGCTCAAATTCGTATTTTCGGCGAGCCAATAATTTTCTTCGGCGTTGATATTAGTTGTGTAGTTACTGCTCCAAGGTGGACGCATGTACGGATTCCAAATGCCTTGTAGATTGGCTGGTACGCCCATCGTGCGAGAACTACTGATGAGCAAATATCGCCCGTATTGAAAATATAAAATTTCCAAGTTTTTATCTTCTTCACCTTTGGCGTAGCGTCTTAATCTCTCATCGGTTGGAAGATTCGGTGCAGTGGTTTTGCCTAGATCTAAACTTACACGATTGAAGAATTTTTGATAGTCAAGCAAATGAGCTTGTTTGATTTGAGCGAAAGTTTTACCAAAAGCTTTGCTTAAATTACTCGCTGCAATTGCTTGATTATTAAGGCCTTGTGTAGCAGGGTTTTTATCAAAACCATTAAAACTTGTGGCAATCGAAACGTAGATAATGGCTTCGGTTGCTCCTTTTACGCCCAAAGTGCTATCAGTACTTACGATTGAGCCACCAGTATTTTTAATTTTGGCCAGTGTTGTAAAACGTGTGCCTTTGTTTTCATCAAAAACAATAGGGTTTTCAACTCTTCTATAATTGGGTTCGGCTTTGATTGGAGCGTAGCCATTGGCCTGCAAAGTTTGGTTAGGCGTAGAAACCTTGTATTTGAGCAAGCTATTAAATTTTACATCAAATGTTAAAGCTCCTTTTTGGCTACTTGTGAGTTTTACAACCATGATTTGGTCAGGCTGCGAAACAAAGTATTCACGAGTATATTTAACACCGTTAATTTCGTAAGTAACCTTTGAAACTGCCTTTGAAATATCTAATTCTCGGTAATAATTACTGACTTTTGCAGTTCCTCCATCGGGGCGGTCCGACGTTTCGGTTAGGGGGCTGATAAACATCGTACCAAGTGGTGCATAAGACTCCGAAAATTTGCCTTGTAGTTTGCGTTGAAGTTTATCGGCCAATTTATAATCTTCATTTTTGAGTGCTTCTCTGATGGCAGGTACATTCTTGTAAGCGTCTGGGTTCATGTTGGCATTTACTGGTTCTCCCGACCAGAGTGTAGCGTCATTGAGGAGAATCTTGTCAGATTCTACGCCACCAAATACCGTCGCACCGAGTTTGCCATTTCCCAACACCAGCGTTTCCTCAAAATACTGAGCGGGTTGTTTATACCAAAGTGTGGTGGTTGATTGTGCGAAGGTTTCGCACGAAAGTATCAGCAAAGCTAATACTTTCAGAGATTTTTTGAACATAATTGATTAAGGAGGGTTTATTTTTGTAAAGATAAAAAAACACGTTTAAATAATCGCTTGTATTTGAGATATTCCTATATTTATCTACATTTGTATATATTTGTTAAAGAATGTTAACAAATAGAAAAATATCTGTTTTAATCTGCAACTTTGTACTACGTTTTTGCATCTTATATATGTAATCCTTTTTACGAACCATTTATCCTCGATTTCGACCATTCATAAGAAAAATTGAAAAATAAAAGGTACTATGTATTGCATAATACCAAATAAAACACATATCTTTGTATTGTCAATCAGATAATGAGTTCAGACACGCAAAACACAAGAACATGAAAAAGCTATTATTACTCCTTGCAATCACTTCTTTTAGTTTCGGTTCAATGGCTATGGGTTTTCCTCATAATACCTACGAGCAGCAACGCACGCTGAGCAAAAATATTAAGCAGAAGAATTTGGTAAATGAACTCGAAAAATCAATCAAAGTAAATCTGGAAAGCATTTCAATCGTAAAAGAAGATACCAACGCACAATCGTTTGTAGAGATGTTTACGAATTATGTAGTTGAGTTTTTTACTGAAAAAATATTCGGAAAAAAATTAGCGGAATGCGAAATCTTGAAAGAAGCGAAAGGAGAGTGTATAGCAATCAAACAAGATTTTGAATATTATTTAGTAGCATAATCTGTGGAACGAAGCTCCGTTTCGTTCGCAAAGAATTTATATACGGTTTAGTTAGGGTTTAGAAAAAGGCTTGATTCGTTTGAACCAAGCCTTTCTTATTTCTTAACTTTTAAGGAAGTCTTCCCTCAAAGGGAAGACTTCCTTTTATAACCAATAATTAATATTGAAACAACGGATAGTTTTTCATCCAGTTGTTGATTTCGCCTCTTACATTCGCAATTTTCGTTGCGTTATCGTGATTCATCAATACTTCATCAATCAAATCTACGATTCTTATCATATCAGCTTCTACCAAACCACGAGTTGTCATGGCCGAAGTTCCTACACGCATACCCGAAGTTGTCATGGCTGTTTTATCATCAAACGGAACCATGTTTTTATTTACCGTAATATCTGCTTGAATCAGTGAATTTTCAGCAATTTTACCAGTTAAGTTTTTCGGACGTAAGTCAATCAACATCAAGTGATTATCTGTTCCGCCAGAAATAACTTGATAGCCGCGGTTCATAAATTCTTGAGCCATTACTCTGGCATTTTTCTGAACTTGTACTTGGTAGTTATAGAATCCTTCGGTCAAAGCTTCGCCGAAAGCAACTGCTTTTGCAGCAATAATATGCTCCAATGGCCCACCTTGCGTACCTGGGAAAACACCAGAATCTAATAAAGAAGACATCATTCTGATTTCGCCTTTTGGCGTTGTGATTCCGAAAGGATTCGGGAAATCATTACGCATCATGATTACGCCACCACGAGTACCACGAAGGGTTTTATGGGTAGTTGTTGTCACGATATGGCAATGGTCGAATGGGTCGTTTAATAAACCTTTGGCAATCAGACCTGATGGGTGAGAAATGTCAGCCAATAAGATTGCACCGATTGAATCGGCAATTTGGCGAAGACGAACATAGTCCCAGTCACGAGAATAAGCCGATGCTCCACAAATAATCATTTTCGGACGCTCACGGTGAGCAGTTTCTTCAACTTTATTCCAGTCGATTAGACCTGTTTCTTGCTCAACACCGTAGAAGAAAGGTTGGAAGTATTTTCCTGAAATATTTACTGGCGAACCGTGCGAAAGGTGTCCACCGTGGGCAAGGTTAAAGCCTAAAATTTTATCACCAGGTTTCAAACATGCCACAAAAACCGCCATGTTTGCCTGAGCTCCCGAGTGTGGCTGAACGTTTGCCCAAGTAAGATTAAATAATTGTTTGAGACGGTCGATAGCGATTTGCTCAACTTGGTCAACTACCTCACAACCACCATAATAGCGTTTTCCTGGAAGACCTTCAGCGTATTTATTTGTCAAAACACTACCTGCCGCTTCCATCACCTGTGGCGACACGAAGTTTTCAGAAGCAATCAATTCGATGCCATGTAATTGGCGATTGTTTTCTTTCGTGATTAAATCAAAGATTTGCGTGTCACGAATGATGGAAGTTTCTACAGACATAATTTGGTAAATTGGTTATCAGTTATTGGTTATTGGTGTTTCCAACCAACACCGGCTTTGGAGTCATTAGATTACAAAATTAACTGATAATTAATAGAAGATGAATTTTTGACAAAATAATATTTGGCTGACTTTGAATTATTGAGAAGTTTCTTGGTAAAGTTATATTTTTAGTATGCAGTTTGTAGTCTTCAGTTTGCAGTCAAGAATCTTTAGACTGCTCATTGAGGATTGCCCACTGAGAACTGCCTACTGAAGACTGTAAACTATCGCACAAACGTACTTTCTTTTAGCATTTTCTCTAAAACCTCACAGCTTGAAACATACGAAAGCTCGGTTTGATAAGAGCCTCCATTAATGATAAAAACTCGTGGGTGTGCCTTGAAAAATGCTTTTTTGTAGGCATCGGCCAATGTTTCTAAGCCAATATCAAGGCGTTTTTCGTTGATTTCGGCTTCGCTGTAAAGTGATAATGGCTCTTTTTTCCAAAACTTTTTATCATCTTTGCCTTGTAGAAGTCTGTTTTCACAGTTAAGATTTCCATCTAATCGGTATTGCAGTACTTTTACATTGCCCATTGAATAAAAATTGGGGGTTTTATCGGTATTGGAATTATTTGTTTCTAAAGTAATATTTCCAACCTTATTGATTTGGTATGGGGCAATTTTTCCATCTCTAATTGCCTGAATGAGCATCGGAGTTAAATCTTTGCTATAAGTGTAGAGCGAGCCACCTAAAATATTTATAGCTAAGTTCCTGTCTAAAACAGAATAACTGTTTTGTCTGTAAGTATTGAATCTAAATACTCTCGAATACCCAGTGTTAAAATCGGACAAGCCAACTAAATTTTCATCAGGAAATCCATATGTATCAATTAAGTTAAGTGTTTTATGAAAAGCTAAACGCATATTTGTTGACGCTTTAAAATCATTGATTTTTCGTAGGCTATCTATTTGTTTGATTAGTTTTTCGGACATTTTTCCGTAAAAGAAAGTTAGACTATCTCGAGGAAATATGACTTGCGTGAAAACTCCTTTTTTTCCTGTCTTACTGTTTTTTACAACAAGTGAATCTTCCAGTTTTTTTGTGTATTCTTTGTAAAATGTCCGCAGTTCGGCCGTGAGTGGAGTATATGGCTCTTGAGTAATGAGTGCATGATAGGCCTTCAAACTATCTCTCAATTCTTGATTAATGTCAGGTTTTACCAACCTCATTTGGCTTTCAAATTTGCTCCAAACTTTGCAAGTATCGGCCACATATTTAAAAAAGGCATCTTTCCGCAAACTATCCGAAGGATAACCTTTTTCTACGATTTTCTCCAAATAATCAAACATAGTTGGCATCTTGCCAACCATTGCGGCACAAATGGCGGCATTGTAATAATCTTTGGCGAAGGGCTTTTTTACATTATCGAAAGCTGCTTTGTAATAATCGAGTGCTTCGTAATAATTAGTATCAACAATTGCCAATTCGGCCGAATTGATGATGGGGTGGTAGATACGAGTAAAATCGCCTTGGGCGAATAAACAGCCCCCTGCCCCCCGATGGGGGAATAGAAGGATGAAGATTAATAGGAGTTTTTTCATAATAATGTGGTGCGAATCGTGTATTTGTTGAGAATAATCGTAGGAACGTCCAATTTGGACGTTCTTGTGGAAAATCTATCTAAAAATAGAAAAACCTGCCCAAAGTTGAGCAGGTTTTAGGAAACTTTAACAAAGTTTTAACAAATTCTTAGGATAAAAACTTGAGGTTCATTGCATATAGCCCCGAGAAAATAGCGGCATTAATCAAAGCCATAACCCCAATACCCCAGCCAGCAGCTCCGCCCATGATAACGATTGGAGCAATAATACCAATGGCATTGCCAGCAAGATAGACCCAAAAGCCTTTTTTGCGGAGTCCCCACATCCAAATTGCTCCCAAAATCAATAAAATGCTCGAAATCAAGGTCATCACTCCCGAAGTAACTAAGGTATCTTTCTGAATAAGCTGATTGGCTTCTTCTTGCGATTCTTCAATTTTTTCAAGGTCTTTTTCTGACATATATTTTGAAAACATATCCATCACCATTTCATTGGCTTGCTCTTTACTCTCGATTACTTTTTCGGGGGTAAAAATATTCGGAATTGCTCCATAGAATTTGTAGGCGTTCCAGACGAGTGTAAGAACACATAAAATCGTCAGAAACATCGGACGAACGGAAATTTGGTTTTCTTCAAATGGATTTTGCATGATTTTGTGTTTTAGGTTAAAGGTCTGACGGTACGTCTGACCGATGAGTTTTACGGTTTAGTTGTTCTAAAATTACTAATTACCGATAAAAAGATGTACAAAAATATGATTAACGGTATAGCTAAGAATTTCAGACTTACAAGTAAAATTACAGAAAGAATCAGAAAAATATACTTAATTTGGTTAGAAGCCCAAGAAAAATTCTTGAATTTGAGTGCAAATAATGGAATTTCTGAAATCAGTAAATAACTCATAATGAGTGTGTAACTAATTAATAAGGTGGAGTTAAGAATTAAGGATTTGTATTCGGGATTAAATTCTAAAATCAGAGGAAACGAAGCCGCCACAAAAGCATTGGCAGGTGTAGGAACGCCAATAAATGAATCTGACTGGCGAGTATCAATGTTGAATTTGGCCAAACGTAGGCATGAAAAAAGGGCCAAAATAAATGCTACATAAGCCAAGGTAGGCAAATGTGTTTGTGATAAAAGATTTGACGGAATTAAATCAGATAAAACGGTATTTTGGGTTGTTGTAATCTGAATCAATTTGGCAAGAATAAAAGCAGGCAAAACTCCAAACGTAACCATATCGGCCAACGAATCGAGTTGTTTTCCAATTTCAGAATGTTGTTTGAGCAAACGAGCTACAAAGCCATCCAAAAAATCAAGAATCCCTGCAATAAATATCAGATAAGAAGCCCAAAGCAGATTTCCTTCAAAAACAAAAACGATACCCAAGCAACCACAAAGTAGATTGCCGAGCGTCATTATATTTGGAATAGTAAATAATTTCATAAAGTTGTAGAACAAGTTTCTAAATGTTCGATTGTGTCAATGATATTTATACAGAGAACAATTCAGAGAATTATTCTACAAAAATGGATTTGTCTTACGTTCGTAGCCGATGGTCGTTGGGTCGCCATGACCAGAATAAACCTTATAATTATCATCAAGCGTCAGAAATTGCGTTTCGATGCTATGAATCAATGCTTCGTGGCTACAAAATGGAAAATCTGTTCGCCCAACACTTCCTCTGAAAAGCACATCGCCACCGATAACAAATTTCTGAGCATGATTCACAAAAGCCAAATGTCCAGGAGCGTGTCCCGGCACAAATCTTATTTCGAGCTCCGAGTTTCCGAAGAAAATTTTATCATTTTCATCAATAAAATCATCGGCTTCAACTGGTTCGTAGCCTCTTATTCCCCACATTCGGCAGCGATTTTCTACATCAGCCAAAATCGGAATTTCGTTTTTGTGAATTAGCATCTTAACACCGAATTTTCGCTTCACATAAGCAGCTCCAAAAACATGGTCGAGGTGGCAGTGTGTTTGCAGTAATTGCTTCACTACCAAACGATTATCGGCAATAAAATCGGCCAATTCTTCTTTTTCGTATTGAGCCAAACAGCCAGCATCAATGATGACGGCTTCGTGAGTTTCGTCCCACAAAACATATGTATTTTCCGCAATCGGCGAGAATGTAAAGGAATGTATGTTTATCATGTTGTAAAGCCCCTCCCAACCCTCCCCGATAGGGAGGGCTTAATTAGGATATATTTAGTGTTTTTTCTATCGACCATCGTCTGTGGACAGTCGACTATATCACAAAAGTAAAAAAATAGTGGGTTTTTTGTGTAAATCTGGTTTAGATTTTCGCCAGTCTTTCACTCGTAGGGTTTTGATGAACTCGTCAGCGGCGGTTACGTTGCAGGCGATACATAGCAAAGTTTCGGGGTTCAGATTTTGCAAAACATCTTCCAGCAATTGATTATTGCGGAAAGGTGTTTCCATAAAAATCTGTGTTTGTTGCTTTTTCTTGGCCAGTTGTTCTAAATCTTTCAAGGCTTTTATTCGAGCTGACTTATCAATCGGCAAATAACCATTGAAAGTAAAACTCTGACCATTAAAACCCGAAGCCATCAAAGCCATCAAAATCGAACTTGGCCCAACCAATGGCACAACTTTATGCCCGAGTTGGTGAGCGTAACCTACGGCAACCGCTCCAGGGTCAGCCACACCTGGGCAACCTGCTTCGCTGATGATTCCTGCATCGGTTTTTAGTTTTTTTAGTTGTGCAAGAGTTTGGTCGTGGGGCGTATCTTTGTTTAGTTCATAAAACGTAATATCGTCAATTACTTTATTGAGCTTTAGGCTACTGATAAATCTTCGGGCGGTGCGGAGTTCTTCCACAAAAAAAACATTCAGTTCGCTCACGACTGCCTTTATTTGGGGCGGTAAAACGGTTTCTTGCGTGTCGGGTGCGAGAATGGTTGGTATCAGAAAAAGGGTCATATTTTGTTTAGTTCAGCTTCAATTTCTTCGATAGTTGGAAGGCTTCCTTTGAGGTTTTCTGGTAAAATTTTCTTTAAATCATATTCTGAGATGCCAATTGGTTTTTCAATGCCTCTGAGAGCGTATTCGGCCTCTAAATTATCTTTCGTTTTGCAGATGATTATTCCAATCGTTGGTTGGTCGGTTTCATGTTTTAGCTTTTCATCAACAACATTCAAATAGAAGTTGAGTTTTCCTGCAAATTCGGGTTGAAATTCAACAACCTTTAGCTCAATAACAATAAAGCATCGTAATTTGAGATGATAAAAAAGTAAATCAATAAAATATTCTTTTTCTCCTAAATAGATAGGATATTGCTTGCCAACAAACGAAAAGCCAGCACCTAATTCGAGCAAAAATTCAGTAATTTGCTGAATGAGGGCTTTTTCTAAATCTCGCTCATTATACTTTTCGGTTAATTGAAGAAAATCAAATTGATATGGGTCTTTCAGCAATTGATTGGCGAGGTCAGACTGAGATTGTGGCAAAGTGGCAATAAAATTATTGACAGCTTTACCCTGTCTTTCGTATAAATTACTTTCAATTTGATGCAATAAAATACTTCGACTCCAATTATTTTCAATTGTTTTTTGAATGTAAAATATCGCTTCTTGGGTATTTTTTATTTTTTGAATAATTACAATATGATGCCCCCAAGGAATCTTGAATAATTCATCACCTAATTGCAAAGCAGCTTGTTGACTTTTTATAAGTTGTTGATTATTAGTGGTTTCAAATTCGTCAACAAGTTGTTGGCGAATTTGATTAGAACTGTAAAAGAGAAAAAATTGCTTACAATACTTTAGATTAGACACTGAAAATCCACCAATATTAGGAAACTCAACTTTTAAGTCTTTGCTAAGTTGGTCAATAAATCCACTTCCCCATTTGGCGGTTTCTTGCTTCTCTACAATTTGCTGACCCAGTTCCCAATAAAGTTGAATCAACTCTCTATTAACAGCCAGCGATGCTTTTATTTGACTTTGTTGAATCTTGATTTTTAGTCCAAAAAGCCAGCTTTTATAATCAATATTACTTATTTCACTATTCATCATAGATAATTTTGTTTCTGGAATGCTGATTTTAAAAACCAGTTTTATCAAAACCATTCTACAATATTATGTATTTTTACGACGGTTTACAAAATCATCAATTCTATCATGTCAGAAATAAAACTTACTCAATATAGTCACGGGTCGGGTTGTGGATGTAAAATTTCTCCGAAAGTTCTCGACCAAATTTTGCACACATTAACGCCCCAAAATTCCTTCCCGAATCTTTTGGTGGGAAATAAAGACAAAGACGATGCCGCAGTTTTTGATTTGGGAAACGGCGAAGCAATCATCAGTACAACTGACTTTTTCATGCCAATCGTTGACGATGCCTTTGATTTTGGACGAATCGCCTCGACCAATGCACTCAGCGATATTTATGCAATGGGTGGCGAACCAATGATGGCGATTGCCATTTTAGGTTGGCCGATTGATACAATTCCTGCCGAAATTGCTCAGAAAGTGTTGGATGGTAGTCGAGCAACTTGCACAGCGGCCAATATTCCGTTGGCGGGTGGACATAGCATTGATAGTCCCGAACCGTTTTTTGGTTTGGCCGTAACTGGAAAAGTGAAAATTGAGCATCTGAAACAAAACTCAACTGCTACTGAAGGCTGTTTACTTTACCTGACAAAACCGCTCGGTGTTGGACTATTAGCAACGGCTCAGAAAATGGGAATTTCAAACCCCGAATATTTACAAGTCGCTGTCAATCAGATGGCTACGCTCAATAAAGTAGGAGCAGAGTTGGGTAAAATGCCCGAAGTAAAAGCTATGACTGATGTAACGGGTTTCGGACTTTTAGGACATTTGGTAGAAATGTGCGAAGGAAGCAATCTAAGTGCCGAAATCTCCTACGAAAAAGTGCCAAAAATGCCCGAAGCTAACGATTATTTATATCCGTTTTGTGCTCCAAAAGGCTGTAATACCAACTGGGAAAGTTATGGCGAAAAAGTATCGGCCATCAACGATACACAAAGGATTTTATTGGCCGACCCACAAACCAGCGGTGGACTTCTGATTGCCGTAGAACCAGCAGGAAAAGAGGCATTAGAACGAATTTTGCAAGAAAATGGCATTTCGGCTGAGCCTTTCGGACAAATGATTGCTAAAACTGAGAAAAGTATCAATGTGATTTAATTACCCAATTTTTTATTCATAGCGATGGGTTTGCAAACCCATCGCTATGGAATTTGAGAACAAAACAACGACCATACAAAATGCAAAACATCAATCGTCGTAAATTTATACAGCAAAGTACATTGGCTGGCATAGGTTTATTGATTCAAACCAAAGGTTTCGCACAAGATTTTCCAAGTGTGAGGGTTTCGGCCGACAAACGAAATTTTAATAGCTCGGCCATCGAAGCGACCATTAGCCGCATGAAAACTCAGATTAAAGACCCTGAGTTGGCGTGGTTGTTTGAAAACTGTTTCCCGAATACACTTGACACAACAGTTCATTTCAAAAAAAAGGGCGACCGTCCCGATACTTTTGTGATTACGGGCGATATTCACGCCATGTGGTTGCGAGATAGCACTGCACAAGTAACACCCTATTTGAGTTTGATGAAAGAAGATACTGCTCTGCAACAACTCATTGCGGGTGTAATCAACCGCCAAACCGAATGTATTTTGATTGACCCTTACGCCAATGCGTTTAATGATGGTGCAGGAAAATCAGAATGGATGAGCGACCATACCGACATGAAACCCGAACTCCACGAACGCAAATGGGAACTTGATTCGCTTTGCTATACAGTTCGTTTGGCGTACAATTATTGGAAATTAACAAACGATACGAGCGTTTTCGACGAAAAATGGCTGAAAGCTGCCCAAAGTATTATTGCCACTTGTCGAGAACAACAACGTTTCAATGGTGTAGGGAGATACCGTTTCGGACGAACCACTTCTTGGTCAACTGATACTGTTCCGGGTAATGGATTGGGCAATGTAACCAAACCTAATGGCTTGATTCACAGTATTTTCCGCCCATCGGACGATGCCACGGTTTATCCGTTTTTGATTCCTGCCAATTTGTTTGCCGTGGTTTCGTTCCGACAAATAGCTGAGATTGCTACCAAAGTTTATAAAAATGCAGCTTTTGCCAAAGAATGTCAAGATTTTGCGAATGAAGTAGATGCCGCCATTAAAAAACATGCTGTTATTACGCACCCAAAATTTGGTAAAATCTATGCCATGGAAGTAGATGGTTTTGGGAATTGTTTGCTACAAGACGATGCCAATGTGCCGAATCTAATGAGTTTACCGTATTTGGGAGCAGTAAAAACCAATGACCCGATTTACCAAAATACTCGTCGATTTGTGCTGAGCGACTCGAACCCGTACTTTTTCAAAGGCAAAGCGGCCGAAGGTGTTGGCAGTCCGCATACATTGGTTAATCAGATTTGGCCTTTGAGCATTATCATGCGAGCCATGACTTCAACCGATGATAAAGAGATTTTGCAACAACTCAAATTCTTAAAAAATACCCACGCCAATACAGGTTTCATGCACGAATCATTTGATAAAGATGATGCCACTAAATTCACAAGAAAATGGTTTGCGTGGGCAAATACACTTTTTGGTGAAATGATACTGAAAGTAGCCAAAGAACGCCCGCATTTATTGAAAAACATGCTTTGATTGTAGGATAAATTCTCATTTTGAAGAATCTCAGACTTTGTAGAGCGGAGATATGAAGTTGGAGTATTTGTAGGGTTTGAAGCTCCAAAAAATGTTCTTATGGAAAAGAAAAAACTAACATCAAAAGAATTAATGTTAATTTCGACGGAATTGATTAGAAATTTTTTAAATCAATTCAATGTTCCAAATGAAATTCGAGCAAAATTAGTGAGGGGGATAAGTTTTGGTTATAAAAAAGATAGAAATGCAATTGTAGAATTATATATGCCTGGCGAAACTCCATCTGATGCGATTATACTTGTAACATATTGTATAAATAAATTTTCAGGTGAATATCAGGAAGAAATACTTCAAAAAAACTTACAATTATTAAGTTCGATTTCGATGTGATTATTTGAAATATAATTGAAGATACCTTGCTCTGCGAAGTCTCCGACTTCGTAGTGGTGTTAGTTGTTCTCTGAACAGCGGTGTTTGTATACGTC
>NZ_JBMLRC010000465.1:44697-48140 GCF_049241225.1 Emticicia sp. | reverse complement strand
ACTTTTGAATTAGAAAGGTTTGAAAAACTCACCGATAAGTTTCCCGAATTTCATAAGCCCGACCAAGTCTTTGAGGTGTCTTATGAAAAATTTAAGCAATTGCGTAAAGACGAAGGAGAAGACCCACTCAAAGCATTAGAAAGTCAAGGAATAAAGACACTGGGTGACCACTCTATTTTAAACGCAGTTAAACGCAACCCAATTGAGAGATACTAAATTTCTTTTATTGATTCTTTTTCTAAGAATTAGTAAATCCATAAACATGAAAAAACTATTTCTATTCACTACTTTAATATTAGCTCACTTTGCGAGCCACTCTCAAGCCTATAAAAGTATTGATAAAGTGATGTATAGGTGCGAATATGAACTCATTTACCAACTCGATTCGAGCGATAGAAAATCTCAAAAAACTGAAAATATGCTCTTGCTCGTAGGAGATTCTTCTTCGGTTTTTTATAGTAAAAATGAATATCTGAAAGATTCTATTTACGTGGCAAAAAAGGTTTGGGATTTAAAGCCTGAAGAAAAAATTGCTCTTAATGAAAGCATTCCGAAAGCTAATATTAAGTATAAAATAATAAAGCATCAACGTTCAAAAGAAACACTTTTCAGAGAAAATATATTTAGAGATACTTTTGAATACACCGAACCGTCAAATGAGTTTAACTGGGAAGTTTTAGACTCTACGAAGGTAATTTTGGGCTATCATTGCCAAAAAGCTACCACAAATTTTGGTGGACGAACCTACGAAGCTTGGTTTAGCCCCGAACTCCCAATAAGCGACGGGCCATATAAATTTAATGGATTGCCAGGCTTGATTATTTCTATAAATGACACTAAAAAATACTACAATTTTCAATTAGTCGGTTTTAAATCTGTACAAAACCAAGATATTTTGATTCCGAAAGCCAAAGTTTTCAAAACAAGCAAAAAAACGTTTATTGAAAAAAAGCTCGAATTTGAAACGGCTCCCTTCAAAGCCATTACTCAAAATAATAGTAACATGACTTTTTCAACGGGGGGAAGTGAAATATCGGCACAGACAATGGATAAATTGGTGCAAACAGAATTGAAGAAAAAAAATAATCCAATAGAATTGAAATGAGCGTTTAGAAAACTTTCTACTCCACAACCTTAAAATTGAAAGCTATGACTCAAATAAAAGCAAAGAAACGGCTCATTTTTATACTTTTAATGCCCCTATTTTTAAGTTATCCGCTTTTCTCCCAAACAATCATCACAGGAAAAGTCAGCGATAAGGCTCAAAACAAAGCCTTAGCGAATGCCATTATTACGGCAAATAAACTCAATACCGAAACTACGATAGGTTTTGGCATGAGCAAGCCTTCGGGGCAGTTTGAAATTAAAGCCCTCAGCAATGCCGATTCTCTCACGCTTATCATAAAAATGCTCGGCTACGCTACCCAACGCCTCAACGTTCCGAACAAAAACCAAACCATCAATTTTGAATTAGAAGAATCTTCGATTGAGCTAAAAGAAGTAAAAGTAAGACCCGACCCAATCAAAAAATACGGTGATACGCTTTCTTACGCAGTTTCGGCATTTAAAGATAAAAACGACCGTGTAATTGCCGATATTATCAAAAAACTCCCAGGTGTTGAGGTTAGTCCCAACGGTCAGATTTTATATCAAGGCGAACCGATTAACAAATACTACATCGAAGGCATGGATTTGCTCGAAGGTCGCTATAAATTGGCCAATGAAAATCTAAACGTAGAAGCCGTTACGAATGTCGAAATTTTAGAAAATCATCAACCTGTTAGGATGCTCAATGGTGTAGTTCACTCCGAAAAAGCCGCTCTTAACATCAAACTCAAAAAGAATATCACCACAACTGGCCAAGTGTCTTTGGGGGCTGGCATTGACCCTGCACATTTACTTCGGGATGTAAATATTACCCCCATGCTTTTCACAAAAAACACCCAGTTTTTGGCCACTTATCAAACCAATAATGTAGGAAGAAATAGTGCTTCACAACTCGTGCGACTCACTCCAGGTGTTTATAGAGGAGAATCTGGCATAGAAAACAAACAAGATTGGCTTGGAATTCAGAAACTCAGTAATCCAGCATTCAAAGAAAATCGTTGGCTTGATAACAATAGCCATATTGGTAGCATAAACATGCTGAAAAAACTAAAAAACAACCTCGAACTCCGTCTAATTGGCGATTACACAAATGATGTTCAACTGCAAACGGGCTATACCAAAACAACCTTTTTCAGTGCGGAAACCGATAGCATTACGCTCTTGGAAAATAAGCGAAATGATTTGTCTTTCAATAATCTGAAAACCGATTTTACGCTACAAAAAAACTCGGCAGGAAAATACCTAAAAAACAGCCTACAAATAAAAGCCTACTGGGATACCCAAACAGGAATTGTTAGGAATACAAACGGCACGATTGTTCAACAGGCAAACGTGCCGTTCTATACTCTTTCTAATAATTACAAAGATTTTTTCAAGGTTGGCAAATCATTACTTACTTTAAATTCAAGCATTAGTCTTGAACGAAAACCACAGCAATTAAGCGTTTCTCCCGTACCATTTGCCACCTTGCTTAAGGCCGATAAATTTATTCAAGACATCCAGCAAAATGTTTTGCAGACGAGTTTTTTTACCGAAAATTCGGTGCAATACCTAAAAACGTTAAAAGGATTTTCGTTTGATACCCAATTGGGCTTCTTGGTTGAGAAGCAGGCCTTAGAAAGTGATATTTTACTTCAAAATTCAATCGAAACTCGCTCAGTGGCGAGCGGAGAATTTCGAAATAATTTAAACTGGCTCAATCAAAAGTATTATGTGCATCTACAAAGCCGATACCGAAAACAAAAACTTAATATTAATCTTTCGACTCCACTCAATTTTAGACGTTTCGCCATCGAAGATGCAGCACTCAGCAAATCCGAAAATCTCAATCGTTTGACCTTTGAACCTCGTCTCGGTCTTAACTATGATTTGAATAATTACCTAACAATCAACACTTCTGCCAGTAAGAGCAATAGTTTTGGCGATATAAACCAAATGTATTATGGTTATTTGCTGACAACCTACCGAGATATTAAGCGTATGAATGTGCCTTTATTACAAACCAGTTCTTATTCGACTTCAGCAGGAATCAATTACCGAAATCCCGTAAATTCAACTTTTGCATCGTTTACTTATAGCTATTCTTTTCGAGAAAACAACTTACTTTTTACTAACATAATCAATCCGAATGGCAGTATTGAAAGAAATGCCATCGAGCAAGCTAATAATGCTTATAATCAATCGCTTAACGGGAGTGTGAGTAAGTATTTTAGTAAAATAAAAACAACTCTTAGTGTAGGTACTAATGTATTTAAGCAACAAAATCAACAGTTTATTAATGATGGTCTGACCGAGGTAATTGCGAAAGGTATCAGTCCAAACCTAAGAGTTTCGTC
>NZ_JBMLRC010000465.1:40381-44597 GCF_049241225.1 Emticicia sp. | reverse complement strand
CAAATATTTTTAATTCCGAATCGCTTCTAAGTGTAAGCAATGGTGCTTTCAATTATGTAGAAACTTCTTATGATTTGCGGCCAACCCAAGTACTAATGAAAGTTAGATTTCCGCTTTAAAACTTCTTTTACAGCAGCTCATCATCGGCTGGTTTGGCCGTTGGTGGAGTATATTTTTGGGTAGAATCTATATAAGCACCTTCACCTGCTGTAAACACACAATCGCCTGATATGGATACCGTTGACGGCTTCAAGAATGTTCCTTTTTTGTATTCCAGCGTTTTATCGGCATACACTCGCTGGAAGAAACCGCCCCACGTTGGCATCGAAAGCCTTGCACCTTGCCCGAGATTAATATCGCGGAAGTGAATCGTTGGGTCGTCGCCACCTGTCCAACCGCCCGCCACGAGCGTAGGCGTAATTCCCATAAACCAACCATCCGAGAAGTTGGAAGTTGTACCAGTTTTGGCGGCAATTTCGTTTCCGTCCAATACCCCATATCTTGATAAACCTATCGCCGTTCCGCCAGGTTGTGTTGCTCCACGCATGAGGTGAATCATTTTATAGGCAGTTTCTTGACTGATAACTTCCTTACTATCAGAATAATACTCCTTAATAACCTCACCATTTTTATCCGAAATCTTGGTTACAAAAATCGGCTCGGTATATTTTCCTTGGTTCGCAAAAACGCAATAGCCCGCCATCAATTCATAGAGCGAAACATCACCAATACCCAAACAAATGGCAGGTACTTCGGGCAATTCGCTCTTGATACCCAATTTATGAGCATATTTTATTACGTTTTCAGCCTTAAACTGATTTATCAGATATGCACTCACTGTATTGATTGACTGCCCCAAAGCCTGACGGAGCGTCATGGAGCGATACGAGTATTTACCATCCGAGTTTTTTGGTGTCCAGCTGCTTCCCGGAACTTGAATCGTAATCGGTTGGTCAGTTACTCGCTCACAAGTAGAAAAACCATTATCAATTGCCGTACAATAAACGAACGGCTTGAATGTTGAACCTGGCTGACGTTTTCCTTGATAAACGTGGTCGTATTTGAAATGCTTGTAATTAATACCCCCTACCCAGGCCTTGATATGTCCGTTGCGAGGGTCCATAGCTAAGAAACTCGAATGCAAGAAAAACTTATAATGGCGAATCGAATCCATTGATGAAAGCACAGTATCACGCTCCCCCTGCCACGTAAAGACTCTCATTTTGGTTGGCTTCTTCATATCACGCCAAACTTTGTCCATATCGCCGTCATATTCTCGTTTCAACTCACGGAATCGAGCTGTAGTTTTGGCAATATTCTCAATGTAGTTCGGAATTTCTTCATAACGCCCTTCTTTCGCTTTTGACTCCAACACCCACGGATTTCCCTTTCCTTTCCAGTGAGCATAGAATTTCTTCTGTTGGTCTTTCATGTTTTCACGCAAAGCCTCCTCGGCGTAGGTCTGCATGTGCGAGTCGATGGTTGTGTAAACTTTGAATCCTTTCGTATAAATATCATTGGCATCGTAACCTTCTTTTACGATTTCAGCTTTCAACCAATCTTTCAAGAATTGACGGAAATAAGGTGCTGGCCCCGAATTATGACTTTCGGGCGAATAATTTAATACAACTGGTTTTTTCTTGAGAGCTTCACCTTGTTCGAGCGAGAGTTTATTGTACTTTACCATTTGGTCGAAAACAATATTTCTACGCTCCTTAGCAGCCACTGGATGAAATTTCGGGTTAAATCTTGATGGATTTTGACACATTCCTACCAAAATTGCAGCTTCTTCGGCATTGAGTTCGCTTGGTTCTTTCTTGAAATAAGTCTTTGCGGCTGATTTTATACCATAAGCACCACTACTAAACTCAACCGTATTAAGGTATTTCTCCATAATTTCCTGCTTTGTGTAGCGGCGTTCGAGTTTAATGGCCGTAATCCACTCTTTGGTTTTAATAAGCAACTGTCTAATTCCCGGAACATTATACAAAGGCCCTCTGTAGAAATCATCTTCACGAAGTTTGAAGAGGTTTTTGGCCAATTGCTGAGAAATCGTACTACCTCCACCTTTGCGTTGGCCCGTAAAAATACCAGTAATCACACGTAATGTACTACGTGCATCTATGCCCGAGTGAACCGTAAAACGTACGTCTTCGGTAGCCACCAAAGCATTTACGATATTCGGAGAAAGCTCATTGAAGTCTATTGGGCTACGGTTTTCGTAGGCAAACTTGCCAATCACTTTCCCATCCGAAGAAATTACTTCTGATGCAATCTCGCTGTTTGGATTGTCAATATCATCTGAGCTTGGCATTTTTCCAAATAGCCAAAATAAATTGAAGTTAACAGCAACAAGAAAAATAATAAATGCAAGTACTCCGAAACCAGTAAATTTCCAAATATTACCAATAATCTTTCGATATTTGCCATCTGCAAGTTCAAAATAGTTAAATCTCATTTTTGTTGGGTCAGTGTTTGTATGTATGGTGTAATGAGTGTGCTTTATAAGTTTTATACCTGTTCTTCAATCAGATACTCGTCTTTTTTAAAGTTTTGTTTCACGAAAAGTTCACCGATAAATCCTGCTAAAAATAATTGCGAACCAATAATGATAGCCACCAATGCCAAAAAGAACAGTGGGTTGTCGGTTACGTTTCGATAACGAAGACCTTGATTAATATTGTATAATTTCTCGAAAAGTAAATACATGGCCATTAGGCTACCAATCAAAAACGACAGCACGCCCATCGTACCAAAAAAGTGCATCGGACGACGGCCAAATTTATTGACAAACGCAACCGTAAGTAAATCAAGGAAGCCAAAAATGAAGCGTTCGAGGCCAAATTTGGTGGTTCCGTACTTGCGGGCTTGGTGTTGTACTACTTTTTCTCCTATTTTCTTGAAGCCATTCCACTTCGCAATGATAGGGATATTGCGGTGCATTTCGCCATAAATCGTAATACTTTTTACGACTCTCGATTTATACGCTTTCAAACCGCAATTAAAATCATGCAACTGCACTCCCGAAACCCAACGAGAAACACCATTGAACAATTTCGTTGGTAGGGTCTTCGTAATGGGGTCATAGCGTTTCTTTTTCCATCCTGAAACCAAATCGTAGCCGTCTTCTTTTATCATTCGATAAAGCTCTGGTATCTCATCGGGGCTGTCTTGCAGGTCGGCGTCCATCGTAATTACAACATCGCCTTTGGTATTGATAAAAGCTGTTTGCAAAGCTGCCGTTTTACCATAATTTCGAGTAAATTTGAAACCTCTAACAGCCTGATTATTAGCCGATAAGCGTTTGATAACCTCCCACGATTCATCAGAACTGCCATCATCAACAAACAATATTTCATACGAAAATTGGTGCTGAGTCATCACTCGTACAATCCAGTCATGAAGTTCGGGTAAAGACTCGGCTTCGTTGTAAAGAGGCACAACGATTGATATTTGCAGCGATTGGTTCATATATTAGGAAACGCTCTTTCGGATAAAAGGGCTAAAAAATCAAATAATAATCTTTTAATAAATCTCGAAATTCATTCGAGTAAGTTTTACCATCTTTATCATGAATAATTAACGTTGTTTCTTCCAAATCAGGTACTTGATTAGTAAGAAATGTAGCAATTACTCTGAAAATAGGCTTCGATTCATCATGACGAATCAGCATTTTTTTTGACAAATATAAGCCTTTTTTTTGTGCTATTTGTATCAATTTTTCAATCTCAAAAGGCGGCAGTAAGACCACAAATCTACCTGCTGAATTTAATAATCTTTTTACAGAATCTATCAAATCATCGAAACTTAGCTCAACTGCGTGTAAAGCCTTATTTGCCTTCGCATCATTTGATTTTAAAGATTGCTGATAAAACGGTGGATTGGAGATTATCAAATCAAAATTCGATGTGTGCGAAAAATCTTGAATCCGTTGGTGATGTACTTTGATTTTTTCGGCAAATTTGCTCATTTGCACATTCATAATAGCTTGCTGATAAGCATCTTCATCAATTTCTACGGCATCAATTTGGGCGTTGCTTCGCTGAGCCAACATCAAGGATAATAGCCCTGTTCCTGTGCCAATATCTAATATTCGATTCACATTTTCAACGTCGGTCGATGCCCCAAAAATACACGCATCTGTGCAAACTTTCATGGCACAGCGGTCTTGGTTTATCGTGAATTGCTTGAATGTAAATGAATTTTTTGGCATTTT
>NZ_JBMLRC010000465.1:9719-40281 GCF_049241225.1 Emticicia sp. | reverse complement strand
AGCGGTCTTGGTTTATCGTGAATTGCTTGAATGTAAATGAATTTTTTGGCATTTTTATTCAGTCGATAGACCGCAGTCCACGGTCGATAGATTTTTTTGTTAAGTCGATAGACCGCAGTCCACGGTCGATAGATTTTTTTTCAGTCGATAGACAGCAGTCCACGGTCGATAGATTTTAATTTACAGAAACTTCTATAGACTGTCGTCTGTGGACAGTGGACTAAAAAATAATCATTTCCTTCCAAAATCGGCGGGATTTTCGCCCCAATAATCAGTTTCCCATTTCAATACTTTATTCGGGTACGTATTTTCTTTGAGCCATTTTTCGGCACGTTCGAGTAAATCAAAAATCTCAGGATTTCCAGTCGATTCGTCGAGTTTTGTATTGGCTCTTTTGTTTTTTACCCAACTGATAGCCGTTCGAGAGTCTGAATAAATAGGTAACGAAGAATTATGCTTTTTTAAGTGAGCCAAAGCATGTACGATAGCCAAAAACTCGCCAATATTATTAGTGGCTTGCGGAAATGGCCCTTTATGAAACAAACGTTCTTTGGTTTTCAGATAAAACCCTTGGTATTCCATATCTTTCTTGACCGAATTCCAAGCCGCATCAACCACCACCGACTCTAAATTGGGCGGAGGAAAAGCTGACTTTGGAATTTTCGTTTGCTTCGCTTCGGCAGCCTTTTGAGTATGCTTCCAATAGTTTTCGCCCAAAGCTTTTTCGGCTTCACTCTTCGACTCAAAAGCTTTGTATTTTGCACCTTGAACTCCCTCAACTTGCTTTTTACAATCATCCCATGAGTCATAAACTCCTTTTGTTCGACCTTCCCAGACTGTATAAAATTTTTGTTTTTTTGCCATTTTGCAAAATTGCAGATTTTTGTGGGTTTGAAAACAATTTCTGCAAAAAATTCATAAAAAAAGCCTTTTCTCTTTGCAGAGAAAAGGCATACTCTATTTAGTGGTGATGAAGTTTTATTACGCTAAAATATCTTCTACTTCGTTGAATTCAAGGCCCCACGCATCGGCAACACCTTTATAAACAACTTTACCATTGGCCACATTGAGTCCTTTTTTCAATTCTTCGTTTTCGCTACATGCTTTTTTCCAACCTTTGTTGGCCAACTGCACAGCATACGGCAATGTTGCGTTTGTCAGAGCCAATGTTGAAGTGTAAGGCACTGCACCTGGCATATTTGCTACACAATAATGTACAATATCGTCAATGATGAATGTTGGGTTTTCGTGCGTTGTTGGCGTACAAGTTTCGATACAACCACCTTGGTCAACGGCTACGTCAACTACAACCGTACCCGGACGCATCAATTTCAACATATCACGAGTAATCAAATGCGGAGCTTTCGCACCCGGAATCAATACCGCACCCACTACTAAATCAGCCTCGGCAATTGCTTCACGGATATTGTAATGGTTCGACATGATTGTAGTCACATTTGGCGGCATAATATCTGACAAATGACGTAAACGTGGCAAACTTACATCCATAATCACCACTCTTGCACCCAATCCAGCGGCCATTTTAGCGGCTTGTGTTCCTACGATTCCACCACCTAAAACCAAAACTTTGGCTGGCGGAACACCCGGTACACCTCCCAACAAAATACCTTTTCCACCCGATGGTTTCTCCAAATATTTGGCACCTTCTTGAATCGCCATACGACCAGCAACTTCCGACATCGGCACCAATAATGGCAAGCTACGGTCAGTTTTTTCTACTGTTTCGTAAGCCAAGCAAACCGCTCCACGCTCAATCATGGCGTGAGTCAATGGCTCAGATGAAGCAAAGTGGAAATAAGTGAATAATAACTGGTCTTTCTTAATTAACTGATATTCTTGCTCAATCGGCTCCTTTACTTTGATAATCATTTCGGCAATGCCATAAACCTCTTCTATCGTAGGTAGCATTGTTGCACCTGCTTGTGTGTACTCTTCATCACTAAACCCACTACCTATACCAGCAGTTGCTTGTACATAAACGGTGTGACCGTGTTTTTTCAATTCTGCTACTCCAGCAGGAGTAAGTGCTACTCGATTTTCGTTGTTTTTGATTTCTTTAGGTACTCCGATTATCATAATCCAGAAATTTTTATATTGATGAAGTGTAATTGCTCTCCGCTACGGCAAAACCATAGCGGAGATGTATATTTTATATGATGAAGTATAATTGCACCACAAAATTAATGTATAAAGAAAATATTATTGATATATTTGAAAAAATAAGAATTATTTCATGCCAATTATCGATTTCAAGGAAATTACTTCTAATAACATGTATTTTTGAAGTTCTGAAAAGAAAAAAATTCGGTACTAAATTATCAGCATCAAACTATACCAAGCCGTAATAAGCATTAACTCAATAAAATTATGATACTCGACGAAACTGACAAGAAAATCCTCAGATTACTGCAAGAAGATGCACACCTGACCCTAAAGGATATTGCACAGCAGATAAACCTTTCGCTCACGCCCGTACACGACCGCGTGAAACGTTTACAACAAGAAGGAATTATTGAGAAATACGTAACGATTTTAAATAAAAAGAAATTGGGGCAGAACCTAACGGTTTACTGTCAAGTTACGCTCATTAAGCAAACCCACGACACCTCTGAGGGCTTTAATCAATCAATTATGAATCTACCCGAAGTAGTAGAATGTAATTTTGTGTCGGGTAGTTTTGATTATATGCTCAAAATCGTTGTGCCTGATATGGAAAGCTATCATCAGTTTCACCAACAAAAATTATCGGTGCTATCGGGGGTTTCGTTGATACACAGTTTTTTTGTGATGTCTGAGGTAAAAAGCACAACCGTTTTGCCTATTTGATTACTGGTTACTGGTAAAAGTACTTTTGCATTTTTGAAGTTTCAAAAATGCAAAAATATTCTTCCATTCTATAATTCTCTCATTCAATCATTAGATTTAACACGCAAATCTAAATCCGATTCCGTGTACGTTTTCGATTTTGATTGAAGGGTCTTCGGCGAGCATTTTTCTTAGACGAGTCACAAATACATCGAGGCTACGGCCTAAGAAATAATCGTCACGCCCCCAAATAGCCGTCAAGATTTCGTCACGCTTAATTACTTGATTTTTGCGTTCGCACAGAAACTTCAATACCTCTGCTTCTCGGTGCGTAAGTTGCTCAGTTTTTGATGGAGATTTTAAGCTAAGCTCTTGATAATTGAAATCATATAAACCCACTTTCCATGCCGTAAGGCCCTGTATTGGGTCTTTTGAAACATCTTTACGTTTCAGAAAAATCTTTATTCTAAGACACAACTCCTCAATACTGAAAGGCTTCGTCACATAATCATCACCACCTATTTTCAAACCTGCAATGCGGTCTTCTTGCATGGTTTTGGCAGTAAGAAAAATAATTGGCACTTGCTGATTTTGCTTCCTGATTTTCTCGGCTAAAGAGAAACCATCTAACTCAGGCAACATCACATCGAGCAAACAAAGGTCATATTTATCTTTACTAAAACTTTTCCATGCTTCTTTGCCATCTTGAAAATGCACAATATCGAAACCTTCGAGTTCAAGGTTATCTTTTGTTACAAATCCTAAATTTGGGTCGTCTTCTACGTATAATATTTTGGGCATTGTTGAATAGTTAATAGGGAATTGGTTATTGGGAAACTGGTTTATTTGTGAGTTGAATTCGGTTTACTAATCAAGTTTACAGCAAGAAACCAATATCCGCACCGGAGCGGCGTACCGTAGACGACCCCGAAGTTTACCAGTAATCAGTTTACCAATAACTAAGCCTCTTGCTTCATCGTTACTTTAAAAGTCGTTCCTTCTCCTACCTCGCTCTCTACATTTATTTGCCATTTGTGGGCTTTGATAATTTGGCTAACATAACTCAAACCCAAGCCAAAACCTTTCACATTATGTAAATTGCCAGTCGGAACTCTATAAAACTTATTAAATATTTTTGTAATGCTCTCTTTAGGAATTCCGATGCCATTATCAATCACAGAAAATACTAAACAATCGCCAATATTTTCAGTACGAATAGTAATACAAGGTGGTTTTGGAGAATATTTAATGGCATTTTCGAGTAAATTTCTAATCAAACTCATCAACTGCGTGCGATCGGCATAAATACTCGATTTAGTGGCAGCTAACTCAACTTTCAAACCATCTTCCAGTTCGGCTTGCACACCTTCAGTTACTTCGTTTATCAAACTGTGTAATTCTTGTAATTGAATATCAAGTTGCATTTTTCCTCGCTCCAAACGGGCAGTATTCAACACAGTTTCGACTTGTGTTTTCAGTCGATTATTTTCCTGACGAATAATCTGCACGTATTTTTTCAAACGCTCAGGTTGTTCCATTATTTTAGGTTGACTCAAAACATCGGTAGCGATACGAATTGTCGAAATGGGTGTCTGAAACTCGTGCGTCATGTTATTCACGAAATCTCGCTGAACTTCACTGAGGCGTTTCTGACGTAAAATAACAAACATTGCGTAGCCAAAAAATATTGTCACCACCAATGTAATGAGCGAAGAAATCAACCAAATATCGAGCCTACTGGCCAAATAACTGGTCTTACTCGGAAATCTCACACCAAAATAATTGAGATATTTGTCGGTTTTTGGTAATGGCTTAGCTGAAACACTGCTGGTTTCGTAGTTAGCATCAATGTATGAACCATACACAATTTTTTCACTCTCGCAGTCATAGATGCCATATTCAAAAGGCGTATTGAGATTTTGCTTTTTGAACTCTTCTTTCAGATAATGCTCCAGCACATCGGCATCGAGTGGCACTCGAAGGTTAGAAACATAATAGTCGGAAGAAAGCTGCGTAACAGGGTTGTCGAATTTCGAGAGTTTATAAAGCGTAGAAATTCTGTTCGCTACATTTCGCAGCGAAATCATGACGGTCTGTCTAAATTGTTGTTCTTTTAAGTCGAAAGCACGTTTTACCCAGTAGGCCTGCACAGCAATAATTCCCGTAATCGAAAGCGTACCGAGTAAAACCAGAAGTCTGATTGTATTTCTATTCAAAACGGGACAGTTTTTTCGTAAAAATAACTAAATCTTACTTCATAACAAAAAAATAAGTATTGTTTGTAAAATTCTTATTAAGCGGACTATTAATTATCGACTGCATATTCCCTTAAAAACCATGATTTTTCTTTGAAAAAGCAAATTTTATCTCTTAATTTGTTTAACCAAATCTAAAAATGTATTTTTGACACTTATTTAATTAACCCTAAGCAATATGCAAAAACTACAAACACTTGACTACTTAGTTTTTCTATTTTATTTTATCATTGTGGCAGGCTACGGCTACTGGATTTACAACAAAAAGAAATCGGCACAAACTTCAACTAAAGACTTTTTCTTGGCCGAAGGCTCGCTTACTTGGTGGGCAATTGGGGCTTCGCTAATCGCATCAAATATATCTGCCGAACAGATGATTGGAATGTCGGGCAATGGTTTTTCGATGGGCTTGGGTATCTCAACTTATGAGTGGATGGCAGCCGCTACCTTGATTATCGTTGCGGTTTTCTTTATGCCTATTTACCTAAAAAATAATATCTCAACCATGCCGCAGTTTTTAAGCCAACGCTACAACAAAACTGTGAGTTTGATTATGGCAATCTTTTGGTTATTGCTTTACATTATGGTAAACCTCACTTCGATTTTGTATTTAGGAGCATTGGCAGTTTCGGGTATTTCGGGTTTAGATTTTTATTCTTGTATGGTTTTCTTGGCAGTTTTTGCTATTATTATCACCATCGGTGGAATGAAAGTAATTGGCTTTACCGATGTAATTCAAGTGTTTTTCTTGGTAATTGGTGGCTTGGCGGCTACTTATCTGGCCGTAACGTTGGTTTCTGACAAATACGGTATGGAAGGTTTGGCAAATGGCTTTAAATTAATGACCCAAAACCACGACGACCACTTCCACATGATTTACCCGAAAGGAAACCCTCACTACATGTCGCTTCCAGGTTTGACGGTACTTTTTGGTGGAATGTGGATTGTAAATCTTAACTATTGGGGTTGTAATCAGTATATCACACAACGTGCTTTAGGTGCTGACCTCGACACCGCTCGTAATGGTTTATTGTTTGCAGCATTCTTGAAATTATTGATGCCTGTAATCGTTACACTCCCAGGTATTGCGGCGTATGCTTTATACCAAAAAGGTATGTTTCAGCAAGAAATGCTGGGGGCTGATGGCACTTTCAATCAAGATAGAGCCTATCCTGTTTTGTTGAATCTACTACCCGTTGGCCTAAAAGGCCTTTCATTTGCAGCCCTTACGGCGGCAGTTGTGGCCTCGTTGGCTGGTAAAGCAAATAGTATTTCGACAATCTTTACTTTAGATGTTTTCAAGCCATATTTTGCTAAAGATATGAGCGAGAAAAAGCTCGTTGTTGTGGGTAGAATTGTAATTATTATTGCGATGGTTTTGGCAATTGTGATTTCTCCATTCATGGGTATCGAGAAAAAAGGTGGTTTCCAATTTATTCAAGAAATGACAGGCTTGCTTTCTCCAGGTATTTTTGCGGCATTTATTATGGGCTTTTTCTGGAAAAAAACCAACTCAGCAGGGGCGTTTTTCGCCATTGTTGGTGGCTTCTTGATTGCTTTAGCTATGCACAACAACTGGCTTCCAGGAACTGACTGGAGTGCGATACCATTCCTTGACCGTATGGGCTGGGTGTTTGTGATTTGCGTAGTTGTGATGTTTATCTTGAGTTTAGTATTGCCCGATGAAAAGAAAGGTCTTGAAATTGATGCTACGATGTTTAAAACAACCACTGGCTTTGCGGTTGGGGCAGTTATCGTCATTATTACGATTATTTCACTTTATACCTATTTCTGGTAAAATTTCAAGTCAGAGTAGTAATAAAAAAGTATTTTATAGACGGTACTGCGAGAAATTGCAGTACCTTTTTTATTTATCAGTTTATTTCAAAACGAAATGATTACTTTTGCAGAAATTACTTATCACTTAAAACAGGGACTCCCCTTTAGGGGCTGGGGGTTATGAAAATTGCCGCAATAGACATTGGCTCGAATGCCGCCCGAATGCAGATTTCGTCGGTATTGACCAACAAAAATAAAATTAGCTTTAAAAAGGTTGAATACGTGCGTTTTGCTCTACGTTTGGGCATGGATGTATTCAATGGTGGAAGAATTTCGCACGCCAGCGAAGCTCGAATAAAAAAACTACTACAAGCATATCAGCTTTTAATGGAACTCCACGAAGTAGATGCCTACATGATTTGTGCCACAAGTGCCATGCGTGAAGCCGAAAATGGTGCCAATATTGTAGAGCGTATCAAAAACGAGCTGGGTATGGAGATTCATCTGATTGAAGGAGAACAAGAGGCCGAACTAATCAATAACGTCATTGTTACGGTGCTTGATGATGACCGCACTTATCTACACATTGATGTGGGTGGCGGAAGTACAGAACTGAATATTTATAAAGGACAACAAAAAATTGCGGCAAAATCATTTAAAATTGGTTCGGTACGCTTATTAGAGCATAAAGAAGCCCCTGATGTATGGAAAAAAATGCAAGCATGGGTCGATGCCAATATTCCAAGTCATGAAAATGTGATTGCGGTTGGAACGGGCGGAAATATCTCGAAGCTTTTCAACATGATTGAAGGCAAAAAAGATAACAAAGCCAGTCTAAAAGACCTTGAAAAAATGCGAAACTACATTGAAAAGTTTAGTTTGGAAGAACGCATGAATAAGCTCCAACTCAACGCCGACCGTGCTGATGTCATTGTTCCGGCATCGGATATTTATATTTCAGTAATGAAATGGGCTGGTGCAACCGAAATCATGGTACCAGATTTGGGTCTGAAAGACGGTATTTTGATGCTCGTCTATGAAACTTTGATGAATGAGGAATAAAATATGTTAACACAAAAAAAGCTCAACGATTTTCATCATTGAGCTTTTTTTTGTGCGTCAAACCTTATATAAACTTATAACATTTTCTTAATGATTTCTTCTACTGAAATATTTTCTGCTTCAGCCTTAAAATTACGCACGATACGATGACGAAGCACCGATACCGCTACAGCTTTCACATCTTCAATATCAGGCGAGTATTTACCATTGATGAGGGCATTACACTTTGCACCTAAAATTAGGTTCTGAGAAGCTCTTGGGCCTGCACCCCACTCTAAATATTTATTGGTTTCGGCTGATGCCATTTCCGAATTTGGACGAGTTTTGTGAACTAATCCAACGGCATATTCAACCACGTTATCTGGCACTGGCACACGGCGTACTAAGTGCTGGAAGTATAAAATTTCTTCGCCCGTAAGTACTTTATTGACAGTAGTCTTGCGGTCTGAAGTTGTATTCTTAACAATATCGAGCTCTTGCTTGTACGAAGGATAATCGAGCGTTACCATAAACATAAAACGGTCGAGCTGTGCTTCGGGCAGTGGATACGTTCCTTCTTGTTCGATTGGGTTTTGAGTTGCCAATACGAAAAACGGACGGCCAATACTGTGTTTTGTTCCGCCAACCGTTACGGCAAACTCTTGCATGGCTTCGAGCAAAGCTGATTGAGTTTTAGGTGGCGTACGGTTAATCTCATCGGCCAAAACGATATTAGCAAACACTGGCCCTTTGATAAAACGGAAATTACGCTCATTATCAAGAGTTTCCGAACCCAAAATATCTGATGGCATTAAGTCGGGCGTAAACTGAATACGGTTAAAGTCCAAATCAAGTGCAGAAGCTATTGTTTGAATCAACAATGTTTTTGCAAGACCTGGTACACCAACCAACAGGCAGTGACCTTGACAGAAAATAGCGGTTAGGAGTAAACGAACAGTTTCGTCTTGTCCGACAATCACCTGTCCGATTTCTGTTTGTAATTGATTAAACGCCACTTTGAGGGCATCTGCAGCTTCTACGTCCGAAGTAAATTTAACTTTGCTCATTTATGGATTTTTCAAAAAGTCGATAGTCAATAGACCACAAGACGACAGTTTTTAAATTATTGATTATCAAAAATTTATGCAAAAAAATCTTGAACTAAAAATCATAATTCTTAATTCTACATTCTTAATTTTCTAATACTCTACTCCCCCACTTATACGGTCTTTACCAAAAATATTACAGGCTTCAAACTCAGGGTCTATCTTGATATACACATCGGCTGTTGCTTTTTTGAACCATTTTTCAATCTCAACATTCCGTTTTTCCATCATCGCAAAATCTTTGAGTTTTTCAAAATCATCATTCAAATTTGCTTTATGAGGAGCGTGTTTTGCCTTGTAATAAATGATTCTTACTCCTGTTTTTCCGTCTTCGCTTCTGTACGGCATGGGTGCAGTAATCGTGCCAACTTTCATACTATCAATCATAAAATAGAGTGTTGGCTCCATTGATTCATCCAATGGAAGTTTGGTAGAACCAGTCTGTGGGTCCATCAAAACTCCACCGCCATCTTGCGTTTGTTTATCATCCGAAAACTCTTTCGCCGCTTTCTCAAATTTGATACTATCTTTCACGATTTCGGTGCGAATACTATCCAAAAATTTCGTAGCATCTGTTACATCTAAACGATTATAATCTGGACGCAATAAAATATGTCTTGCATGAAATTCTTGTCCACGGAGTTCGAGGGTTTGAATTAAGTGTAAACCATAATCAGACTCAACCACATCTGATATTTCGTTAGGTTTCAATCGCATGGCAGCTGCCTCAAACTGAGGAACCATCGCCCCACGTTTCGACCAACTCAAATCTCCACCGTATTGGCGAGAACCCGGGTCTTCTGAATACTCTTTGGCCAAGTCTTCAAATTTTTCACCCGCCAAAATACGGCGTTTGTAATCAAGTAATCTCTCTGATAACTCTTCTTTCTGTGCTTTTGTTACTTTAGCCAAGCGAACAATATGTGCCAACTCAACCTCAGTTGGAATTTCGGGAATACTATCTTTCGGAATACGATTAAAGAATTTCTTTACCTCATTGGGGGTAATCTTGAGGTTCTCAGTAATTTTTCCTTGCATACGTTGGGCTGTAAGTTGTTCTTTTACCTGCGAACGTACTTCACTTTTGAGTGTTTCGAGCGATTTACCAAACTGTTCAACAATGTTTTTTTCGTTGCCATATAACTGAATCATTTGCTGCATACGGGCAGTCAGTTGGTCGTCAACTTGTTTGTCTTCTACGTAAACCGAGTCGATTTCTGCTTTTGCAACTAAAAGTTTGTTTACAACCATGCTCTCTAATGCCTGACATTTACTTACAGGTTGTTGTTGTTGCACACCTCTGAGATACAACTGCTCAACTTCGGAGCGAAGAATAATGTAGTTGTCAACTTTTGCCACAATACGGTCAATGTTGATGGGGGCTTCTTGTGCCAATGCCAACATCGGAAGGCAAATGAATAGGAATAATTTCTTTAACATTTTATTTATTTGGATACTTTAATAGTCAACGTTCAAACCCAACAGAGACGTATTTTCATACGTCTCTACGAGTGCTTTATTATTTTTTTATACCAATTGCTTTCTGAATTTCTTCGTTATTGAGTTTAACTGGATATTTATTGATTAAATCGGCTTTAAATTGTGCTTCAAGATATTTTTGGTATTCAGCCAAAACTTGACCTCGGCATTCTCGAAGTGTTTTATATCTGGCAGGCTCAACTTGCTCAATAATGACATCTACAAACTGACCATCCTTCGCAATTGATTGCTTGCCAGCTTCCCACTTTACTAAATCCACAAATTTATTATCGCCTTTTTTGAAGTAACCATCTTCGACAGTTACATTATTAGGGTCTTTCGAGTTGAATACTTTTTCTACGTCTTTCTTGTAATTACTATAAAATGCAAACGCAACTCGTTGATTTTTTGCCCAATCAAATTTATCGGCTGGTTTGGTTTTGGCATAATCATTTTCGATGATTCGCTCAATCGAAAGACCATTTGCTATCAAAAATGCCTTGGTTTTTTCTAAACGCTCGGCCGAAATATTATCGTTTTCTTGCTGGTCGGCATAGCCTCCTATCTCTACTACGTACCCCTTATTTTTACGCATTATATCAAGGATATACACCAACGTTTTTTTATGGTCTGGTGTCAGCTCACTTGTATTCTTGAGGTAATAAAGTGGTGTACGGTACAATCTTTTCAAATTATAAGGTTTTCCTTTTTCAATAACCTCTTTTACTTGATACACCGTCTTGGCATCTTTTGATGCAATCACCGTTGCCAAGACTCGTTCTGGCATTTGGTATCTTTCCTTGTTTTTTTCATAAAACAGGCGTTGACCAGTTGTATCAGACGTTGATTTCTCATAAACCAAATCGTTGAGCAATTCCATCTTCAACAAACTCGTGCTGTACTCTTTCATCAACACTTTAAACTCGGGGTTTAGTTCTTCGAGGTTTGCTTCGGCATACGATTTTACGGTATTATCAACAAATTTCTTGTAAAAACTACGCATAACCATCGTTGGGGTATATCCTGCTGGCGTTCGCTCAAAGGTTTGTCGGTCAACGGCAAAATCAAAAAATGATTTTACTGGATAGGCCTTCGAACCAATACTAAAAAGAGTTTTCCCAACCAATTCATCATTGATGGCATAGTTCCATTTTTTTATTAGAATATTCGTATCAGCCGCTGCGAAAGCCCTTTTTACCACCCCTTCGTCTTCAACAAACTTCATTTGTCTTTTCAGCTTGTTGATGGTGGTTTCGCGAACAACATCACCTCTTGAATCTGTCACGATTTTATCTTTCAATTTTACCGAAGCTTCTTCAAAAGATTCTAATGGAATTTTCTTTGAAAGTTTTATCAAATGCCAACCGATAGCTGTGCGAACTGGCTTTGATACTTCACCTTCTTTCAAAGCAAATGCTGCTTGCTCAAACGAAACTTCCTCTCTGCCGCCGATGCCAAAGGCAGGCAAAAACCCTCCAAAGTTTCTATACTTTGTATCATCAGAATATTTACGACAAATATCTTCAAATGTTTCGCCCTTCATGATTACGTTGTAAAGCGAGTCGAGCGTAGCTTTGGCTTTCAGACTTTCTGATTCGGGAGCATTTGTAGGTACAACTTTCAATATATGCTGCACTAATACGCTTCCACTGTATGGCCTGCGGTCCAATACTTTTATAAGATGGAAACCACCTTTCGTACGAACCGGCATCGAAATTTGCCCAACTGGAGTTGTGTAAGCAGCTTTTTCGAGTGGGTAAAGAAAACGCATTGCTCTAAACCAACCTAAATCGCCGCCAATATTATTCGATTTTTTATCTTGTGAAAACTGCTGAGCTAATGCGGCAAAGTCTTCACCTGCTAATGCCTTATTTCTTATATCAATGAGTTTGTTGTAAATGGCAAGTGTATCGGTGGGTTCGGCAAATTCTGAAAGTTGGTACATGATGTGTGCAGCACGTACTTCTTCTTTCATCCAAGTATAAGTTTCGTTCAAGAGCGATTTTATGGTTGCACTATCAGTCAAATACGACTCCGCCAACATAGCTCTATAACCTTCAATTTCCTCCTTAAATTCCTGTACCTTATCATAACCACGTCTTTGGGCATCGGCAATGATGCGTTGGTCGTTGATAACTTGCTCTAAAAATGCTTCGGGCGATAGTGTGTCTTCTGAAATCTGATTCTCGAAGGCATCTTTAAGTTCGGCCGTTTTCAGTTCGTTGGTTCCAACTGTAATGGCTACTGGCTCAGGCTTCTCTTCTTTTACTGCTTGAGTACTGGTTACTGAAACTGGAGGCCGTGAAAAAGCATCTTCGGTAGGTTTCGAGTTTACTTGTTGATTAGTTCTTGGTTGAGGTTTCTTAGCTACCTGACAAGCTAACTGAATAAAAACTAATAGTATATATATATATTTATTGTGTATCTTCATAAAGAGCATCGAACAATCATCTTCAATAAACAACTGTAAACGTAAAAATTTATTGTGATGAAAAGTATTTTTGTTGAGTAAGGGTAGCCTCCCGAATCTGCCACAGGAGCATCGGTAGGTTTGTTAAAAAGTCAAAATTAAACGAAATTTCTGCTTTTTACGAAATTTTAGTGAATAATTTCTTCAATTATTGATTCACCCGAAGAAAAATCTCCGCTTGTCCACTGCCATTTTTCGTGTAATCTGATAGTGCCATCGGGCAAAATTTCGGGCGTTGAAAGACACTTTCCAGTCATGAGTTCGCCCACCGAATTGATGTGTTCATAACGCATATCAAGAGCATCGTTTTCGATAACTTTTGCTACCAAAAAACCTTTTATTATTGCTCCGCCGCCATATTCGGCCCACACAACGTTGCCTTGCTGTTGGTAATAAAAAAGTGTTTCGCTACCTACTTCACCATTATCAGTATTGGCAACAGATTTGAAAGTTTTTTGGTGGTAGTTTATGCTCATTTTTAGTTGATTTTTGCTCGTAGGAATGTCCAAATTGGACGTTCCTACGAAATTATACTACACAATTTTGTATAACGGCGAACGAGAATGGCGAACTGGAAGTTCGCTCCACATTAGATGATTGGTTCTTGTTGCGAAAGGCAATGAAAACTTCCCAATCCCCAAATGATTTCGGTGGCATCAATACCCACAACTTTATGATTTGGGAAACACCCTTGAATGATTTCTAATGCCACGGCATCTTTTTCACAACGGTACGTAGGAACAATGATTGAGCCATTGGTTATCAAGAAGTTAGCGTAAGATGCAGGCAATCTTACTCCACTGTCATAAACGGCATCGGGCATGGGTAACTCGATGATATTCAGAGGTTTACCGTTTGGTAAACGCATGGCTTTTAAATCTTCGAGGTTTTGTTTGAGCGGGTGATAATTGTCATCGTTTTCGTCGGGTTCGACAACCGTCAGTACGGTATCTTCGTTTACGAAACGAGTGGTATCATCAATATGTCCGTCGGTGTCATCGCCTACGATTCCTTCTGTCACCCACAAAACTTGTTCAACACCATAAAAATTACGCAAATAATCTTCGATTTCGGCTTGCGAAAGGTGCGGATTTCGGTTGGGGTTTAATAAGCAAGATTTGCTCGTCAGTACCGTGCCTTTTCCATTAAATTCTACTGAGCCACCTTCCATAATTATTCCTGGTACTACGTAAGGTAAATTGAGGTATTCGGCAATGCGAACAGGAATTTTATCATCATCATCATACGGTGGATACTTTCCGCCCCAGGCGTTGTAGCCCCATTCGACAATCATTCGCTCTTTGGTTTCTGGATTTATCAAAAATGCAGGGCCGTGGTCACGACACCAAGAATCATTGTTGGGATGAATCGGTACTTCGATTTGATTTTTATCAATATCATATTTTTCAATCAAACCCCAAATAAGAGCTTGATGAGCTGCGTCTTTGGCATTGATACATACTTTTTCGCTTTCAGAAATAGCCTTCACAAAAGCCATGTATGATGGATAGATTCGCTCTAAACGGTCGCCATAGTCCCAAGAATCGGAACTTTGCGGAAAACTAAGCCATGTTGCTCTATGTGTGTGCCATTCGGCTGGAAAGAAAAAACCTTGTTGTTTCGGAGTCATTTTTTGATATACAATTCGCAATGTTTCAGATTGCAGTTTTGAATTTTAGCATCTTGCAGGCATTTTAAGTTCTAATACGCTGTTTCAAAGCATTTTAGAGATAAATTGCCTACAAACATTTGTTTTTCTGCAAAGGTAAAGCTTATTTTAGACTCATAAAATCCAAAGTTTAGTATTTTCCGTAAATGATGACAAATACCAAGAAAGAAAATTTACGTATTTCAATTTCTTATTATTGACCGTTAAAACCACAAGCTGAATATATTTTTCAGAAAATACATGAAAAGCAAACATGTTTCGAAAAAAAATAGTTATTTAGCTTAAATTAAAGAAAATCGCTTGGCACGTCGAATTAGCATAGCAGAAGAAGAGTTAGTGTCTTTATTGAAAAATAAAGACCAGAAGGGCTTTAATATCCTGTATAATAATTATTCAGGAGCGTTGTTTGGTGTAATCAGTAAAATTGTACAGTCAGACGACGATGCCAATGATTTGCTTCAAGATACTTTTTTAAAGATTTGGCGAAACATTGACAATTATGATTCTTCGAAGGGTAGTATCTTTACGTGGATGATGAATATTGCACGAAACTTGAGCATTGACAGGGTTCGCTCGGCTGACTTCCGAGATTCATCACAGAATATTTCAATGGAACAAAACATTATCTATCAGGTCGATACCGAACATCAGACAGTGATGGACGTTGACTCGATAGGTTTGAGAAAAGTTGTTGATAATTTGAAACCTGAATACCGTCAGCTTATTGAGTTGGTGTATTATCAAGGTTATACGCAAGCGGAGGTATCAGAGGAATATGGTATTCCACTTGGTACAGTAAAAACCAGAATAAAAGCAGCGGTTGGAAGCCTAAGAGCAATGCTAAGTGGCTTGTGGCTGCTGGTGAACTTCCTATTTTGAGACTTAATTAATTAAAAGAAACTAAGTGAACTTTGGAGTGTAAAGAATCACTCATACAAATAATAATGAATATTCAAGAATACATAGCATCTGGGGTATTAGAAAGTTACGTGCTTGGCTTGGCTTCCGAAAAAGAGGTGGCTGAAGTAGAGCAGTTGGCTATGCAATATCCTGAAATAAAGACAGAGCTTCGTGCCATCGAAGATGCTTTAGAAAGCTATGCTTTTGCCAATGCCCAAACTCCTCCTGCACATTTACAAAGTAAGATTTGGGAACAAATTGCGGCAGAATCGGAGGAAAAGCAGACGAAAGTAATAGACTTTGATAGTGGAAAAGAGATTGATTTGGCCCAACAACAGGCTCCGAAACTGACAGGTTTCTACGGAAGTTATTTGAGAGTTGCGGCTTCGGTAGCACTATTGGGTAGTTTATTGGCAAATATTTACTTTGCAACCCAATGGAAAGAAACCAAAACGAATCTTTCAGTGGCTGTAAACGAAAACATTAAACTTCAGAAAGACCTCAAATCTCAAGAAGGAATGATGCAACCAAGCGAAGTAAGTCTGATAATGGACCCACAAATAAAAATGAGTAAATTGGTTGGTCAGAAAGGGGCAGAAAACTCAACGGTTATGCTCGCTTGGGACACTAAAACCAATAAAGTATATGTTGTAAGAGGCAACTTGCCAACCCCACCTGCGGGAATGCAGTATCAGCTTTGGGCTATCGTAGATGATAAACCAGTAGATGCGGGTGTGTTTGACATCAAAAATAATACGCAAGAATTAAAGAAAGTACCACCGGCAAAAGCATTCGCCGTAACGCTCGAAAAACAAGGCGGTAGCCCAGTTCCAACTTCGGATATTATGGTAATGGGAATTTAATAGTCCACAGTCGATGGTCAATAGAATAATAGTAATTTGATTGAAAAAAAGAGAGATGAAGGCTTTTAAACTTTCATCTCTCTTTTTGTTTACACATTCCGACTATTCACTAAAAACCTCCATAACGAGTCCACCACTCACCAATTCACCAATCACCAGTCCACTAAACCGTCACTCGTTCAAAGGCATCAATGTAGGTTTTCTTGCTGGCATTTAAGACCTTAATTTTACGAGATTTGGCAAATGTTCCTAAGATTTCGTAAGAATAGAAAACTTTATGGAGCGATAAAAACTGTGCGTGCAAGCTCGGACGAGAATTGTTTCGCACATCAATCACTTTTTCGTGTTTCACATTATTGGCATTATCATAAAAATGCAGCTGACGCATTTCAAACTCATTCTGCTCCGTGATTCTGATTTCTTCGTGCCACGAGTGGTCAGCACCAAAAAGATAAACATTTTTATAGTCTTGCAGTAAAGCCACATAAAGCGATGCCGCCAATATATTTTGGCATTGTGGCATGCCTAAATTATGCTTGAAAAACCAATGTCTGAAAGCAGGAAAACCTCTGACGATTGTGTAATTGAAGAAGCAAATTTGAATATTGGGTCTTTCTTGTTTGAGTTTCTTTACTATATATGAGTTTTTGCTACGGGCAGGCACGAAAAGTCTCATTGACCAATCGGTTTGCTGAATGATGGCATCGAAGGTCTTTTTGATGTCTTGTCTGCCATTGTTTTGTTCGCTAAACATAAAAAAAGCGGGGTCGAGCAAAACATAATTTTGTGGTTTCAGAGAAGCATAAACTGCCGAAAGAGCGAAAAGATTAACACAGTAAATATCAGTTTCTTTGAGAAAATCAAGGTTGTCGGAAAGAGCTTGGTTGAGCGATGGGCCATTGCCCAGAATCGAAGCGTTAGTTTTTTGATTAGAAAACTTGGGGAGTCCGAGTTTCGATAATAAGATTACTTTCACCAACGAAACCACCGACTGAAGCGAATTCTCGAAAAAAGCACCAGTTTTTATATAATAGTCAAACAACATTTTTCTCAATTTTATGCGATTCTTCCTTTACCACAATAGACACGATTGAGACCCAATGGACACAAGTTGGTTCTACATCGCAACTTCTTTGTGTCAATCGTGATTTCTATTGTGTCTATTGTGGTTAAACCTAAACTTAGTCTTGCTTAATATCGCTATTTCTCTTGTTTCTAAACTCAATTACCAACGCACCAATCACTATCAAAACCATCAAAATAGACGCCACTAAATCGATTTTTGCACCAATAACCACCGATTTCGGTTGGAATTTGAATTCGATTTTGTGTTTTCCTGCCGGTACTGTCATTGCACGCAGTACGTAGTTTGCACGGAAATGCGGGGTTTCTTGGCCATCAACAAACGATTTCCAATCTTCATTTCCTCGATAGAAAATTTCTGAGAAAATGGCTACTTGCGTAGTTGGCGAGTTCGACTCGTAAGCTAAATAATTAGGCTTATATTCGGTCAGCTTGATTGTTGCGGTTGAATCTTGTTTTGTATTAGCCAAGTATTGCTTATATCGCTCATCTACAAAAGCTACTGCACGAGGATTGAAATTCCCCACGGCTTTGATTTCCTCATCGGCATTCTTCACGGTTTTTATTTCACCCACAAACCACGCATTACCCAAAGCATCGGGATTTTGCTGAGCCACAGGATTTCCATCTTGCCCCGGTGTGATGAAATATTTCGTATTTAGCATATTGAAAATCGGCAGATTATACTTACCATCTTTGGTCATGGCATTATCATATAATTCTTGGATTCTCTTCAATTTTGCACCGTGATAACCACCAACTGATTTATGAAAATAGGAAGCAGTAGCATCGGCAAAGAAACCTTGATTAGTTGCCATATCAACTACTCTAAAATTAGGGTCTTTATCCTGCATGATTTGCTCGTCGGCAGGAGAAGGGTTGAAACTTTCGGCAACACGTGTTTTGGTTTGGAAATCATCATTATTGAAATAACGTTTGTCAACCAAAGCAAGGTCAAGCACAGCCAAAACACCTAAAACCGCTACAAAAACCGATGATTTTATTTTCTGAGTGGTGAAAGCCCAAATTAAACCCGCTGCCACAATTAATAAGAAAATCGAGCGTAGTAAATCTCCATTTACCATTGATTGGCGGTCAGCAATCAACGAAGCTGAGAAAGCATTGGCAAACTCTTGTCCGTTTGACTGTGCCATACTTTTGAGCATATCGGCATCACGAGCAGACTGATAATCAAGCGAGAAATAGCCCACTAAAATCAACAATAGTAAACTTCCGAGACTATACATCAAAGGCTTTTTGAGGTCGTTGAAGCTCAATTTATCAGCGATAATTTTGTTCACACCCAGCATTGCCCCCAGTACAAAACACAGGTGCATGAGCGTAACAATCATTTTGCTATCTCTGAATTTATTGTAGTATGGGAAGTAATCGAACATGAAGAAATTGAAGCCGCTGAAACTGCTTCCCCACGAAATAAATAGGTATAGAATCGAAGTCAGAATCAGTACATAGCGAAGTCCGTCTTTGATAAGTATCAGCCCCAAAATAAACAAAAACAGTATGATAATTCCTGAATAATTTGGTCCAGAAACATAAGACTGCGGACCAAAATAGAGCGGCAGATTTGAGCTAAATTGGGCAGCCGTAGAAGCATCTACGCCTTTACCAACAAGCATTTTATAGGTCTCTGATTTTTCGCCCAAATTTCCTGCCGACGAACCACCCACGAAGTTGGGAGCAAGCAAAGTTAAAGTTTCGATTTTACCTGGGCTGTACGAAAACGCATAGTCACGACCCAAACCATCGGCCGACTGATTAAGATTTCCGAGTGTAAGTTCTGATTTTCCACGAGTGGTTTCTTTCGAGTACACAAAGTTGTTCCACAAGTGCATACTGTGTGTGCCAAGTCCGATTACCGAACCAACTAACACAACGGCGTAAGCTTTTAACAATCCTGAGAAATTACCTTTCTTTACGTGCAAATAACTTTCAAAAAGCACATAGATTCCGAGTAAAAAGAATAAATAATACGTAATTTGTGGGTGATTGGCGTACATTTCCATGGCCATGAAGAAAGTAGTCATGGCAATTCCTATCAAATATCTTCCCCTAAAAACCGCTATAAACGAAGCCAAAACCGCTGGTGCAAAAGCAATAGCAATGATTTTGGATACGTGACCCGCTTCGAGAAAGAGTAAATTATAGGTATTGAGAGCGTAGGCAACCGAACCAAAAAAACCGAGCCAATTATTGACTTTCAGCACCCGCATCAGCACAAAAAAGCCCAACATTAGCAATATCAGTACATTGGCTGGCGATGGAATAAGGTTGATATAAAACGAACCTATTTTAGTCGAAAGGCTGTTTTCGTAGTCGCCCGCAACCATATAGGCGGGCATACCGCCAAACATTGAGTTTGTCCACCAAGCCCACTCGCCCGTTTGTTTATAAAAGTCATTAATTTCTTTTGCCGATGCAGCCGCCATCTGAGTATCGTGCATGGCCAATCTTTTACCTTGCAAAAGTGGCGAAGCATACATAAAGCTAACAACCACAAAACCAACAACCGCAATGAGATGAGGAATGTATTTTTTAAACATTGATTTGAAAATAAATATTTTAAAGTTTAAATATTCTTGTTTAAGCTACACACAAGTTAATCACCTGTGCAAACACCCACCAAGGCATAGTTTTAGTCTTATCGGCACAATTCAGAGAATTATGCTACGAAACTACAAAGAACGCAAAGAAAATTAATTTAAGACGACACAAGACCAAAAATCTTTGCGAACTTTGCCTTGAAAAGTCCACAGTCGGTGGTCCATAGTCCATAGAAAAGTTAATTTATTTAAAATCTGGAAGATAGAATTCCACCAAAAAACTAATTATGCTAATATTTAATATCACATTTAATGTCGAAAGTCGAATCAGTGAGCAATGGATTAAATGGATGAAAACAAATTTCATACCAGTTGCTTTAGCAACCAAACTGCCGAAAGACATTAAAGTAATGAGGCTTCTCAACGAAAAAGAGAACGAAGATAAAACGTATGCGTTTCAGTTTCATTTCAAAAACATGGAAGATTTTATGCAATTTGAGGTGCAACACCGTGAACGCATATCGGATAGATACCAGATGCTTTTCAGAGGAAAACTCGTTGAGTTTACTACTTTGCTTCAAGAAGTTTAGTCTTAGGGATTGGTTATTTGTTATTGGTAAAAAAACATGGGCTTCTTTTTATTCTACATCAGAATAATATTACTTTTATAAAATAGCTTTTACACCAATAACCGCACGGGCGGCCCCGCAGCATCCCAATAACAAATAACCAACTCTCAATCAAACATGAAAAAAGCCCTCAAAATCTTCCTTGTGATTCTTGCCGTTTCTGCAATTATATTTTTTGGTTTTGTGCCACAAATGATTGATAAATCAATGAATGTTGTGAGCAAGAAACCTCCTTTTCCGAAACAAAAATACTATGATTCTATTCCGTTTATTGCTGATTTGCATTGCGATGCTCTGCTTTGGGATAGAAATTTCCTCAAAAAAAACGACCACGGACACGTTGACCTACCTCGTATGATTGAGGGAAATATGGCCATGCAAGTTTTTTCGATTGTTAGCAAAACCCCGAGAGGCATCAATATCGAAAACAACGACGACCACACCGACCAAGTAGCCTTGTTGAGTTTTGCCCAATTACGCAATCCAGCCGATTGGTTTAGTATCAAGACTCGTGCCTTACACCAATGTGAAACTCTGCACGATTTCGCTAAGAATTCTGATGGGAAATTTAGGGTAATTACCACCAAAAAAGACCTACAAAAATATATCAACGACCGACAAACCAACCACAACATCACGGCAGGAATGTTGGGTATTGAGGGAGCTCATTGCCTCGAAAATGATTTGAATAATTTAGATGAATTCGGCAAAGCGGGCGTACGATATATTGGACTTACGCACTTCTTCGATAACGAATGGGCGGGTTCGGCTCACGGTATCAAAAAAGAAGGATTGACCGAAAAAGGAAAGCAGTTAATCAAGAAAATGGCCGATGCTCATATTATGATTGACTTGGCTCATGCCTCACAAAAAACCATCAGCGATGTACTGGCTTACCACAACGGCCCAGTGGTGGTTTCGCACACAGGAGTGAAAGGTGTTTGCAATAATAACCGAAATTTGACCGATGCCCAAATCATCGAAATTGGCAAGCACAATGGTATCATCGGCATTGGTCTTTGGGAAACGGCCGTTTGTGGCACCGATGCCGCTGCAACTGCTAAAAGTATCAGATACGTTGCCGATAAAATCGGAGTTGATAAAGTAGCTTTAGGCTCTGATTTTGACGGAGCAATCGGCACTCACTTCGATGTAACGGGCTTACCAGAAATTGTGGCAGCTTTAGAAAAACAAAATTTCACGAGAGCCGAAATTGAGCAAATTATGGGCGGAAATATCAGAGATTTTTTCCTACGAAATCTGCCTGATTGATTTATCTTTTTCTCCCTCCTTGATTCTTTACGCTATATGTAAAAGTTAATAAAAAGTATCTACTGATGGCATTTGAACGGTCAATTTCAAAGAAATTTTCGTCCGAACGCTGAGAAAGATAAATATTGCGTTTGAAGACATCTTGCACCGAAAGCATTAGTTCGCCACGATTGTTTTTCAAGAAAAGATGCTTAACCGCCAAATTGAGAATTGGTATTGGTCGAAGATTGGTAGATAACCTCGAACTCTGATAATATGAATATTCAAAATCGGTGGCAATCGTAAATTCCTTGGTAATCTTCCAACGAAAATCGGTAGTATTTCTAAAAACTGAGAAGTTTTGATTAAATTCTTTATTGACCGAGTATTCAACAAACGATTTTTGATAATTTGTATTGAAAACAAAATTGATTTTATCGGTCAGATATGTAACCTTGAAATCGCTACGATATTGGTTTTGGGTATTAAGATTATTCACGCCATTCACCAAGTTATTGCCTTTTGACACCAAATATCGGGGGCTAATCGAGAATCGAATCTTGTTCTTTTGTTTACCTACCGAAAAATTATAGTAAAAACCAAGATTAGCATTCCAACGATACGGCAAATTTACGGGCTGAGTCGTGCGTACGAGCGTTTCGCTGACAGTTTGTGCATAACCAATGGCATTTTGGGTATAATTCAGATTACCGTTTAGGCCAATGTTTGTAAAAGTTTTTGCATTGAAAATATTTTCATTGATAATTATTCGGTGAGTGTATTCGGGTTTGAGGTCGGGATTTCCTAAAACAATATTTTGTGGGTTATTATTGACCGTAATTGGTTGTAAATCTCGCACCGATGGCTCATTTACGGCCGTGTTATATTCAAATGTGATGCTATTATTCCGATTGCTCGGCTTCACATTTTTATCAGTACTTTTCGTTGCATTTTTACGAAACGAGTACCTCAACGAAGGTAAAATATTTTGAAATGAACGTTCCAAAACATTATCGCTTGTACGCTTCACAATACTCTGCAAAATAGATTTCTGGTAAGAAACACCCACCATAAAAGTTTTCTCTTTGGTTTCGCTATTAACCTTAAAACCAGCCTGTTGGAAATTAAAATTGCTACTATAAGCATTGCTCGATGTAAAATTCTGAACCAGATTATTATTCACAATATCCCAAACATCGAAGTTCGAGCGGTTGATATTTTTCTGATACGCATAATTACCTTCGAGGGTCATGTTTTTAGCTAAAGGCTCCGTAAAAGCTACTTGAATTCGCTGGTTTTGTTGCGTAGTACGGCGGTCGTTTTCTTGTCTAATAATTCGCTCAACGATTGTTCCGTTTACTTGGTTTTGGTTCAAAGTATTAGTCGAATCGTTACTTTTATCGTTATTCAAGTTAAAAACTGCATTTAAACTTACAGTTCTGCGGGGCAAGGCAAACCGATGGCGAAGCAAAAGATTATTATTGAAACTAATTCCTTGTGAGTGATTTCTCACATTTCGATTAGAGTTATTTTCTACGGTATCGCCCGCCGTGAATGTGCTGATTTTCGATAAACTATTAGTAAAAGCATCGCCCGATACAGCATTGAGAGCAGTTGTAAGTTTGAGTAGGTTTCGCTCATCAAATTGGTGCGTAAGCGTTGCATTGAGTCGATGATTGAGATTGTCTCGATTTTGCTTAGTATTTTGGTCGGTATTGATGGTTCTTGCGGGAAGAAAACTCTGTCTGAACAAATTTCTAAGCAAATCAGTGTGGCTTGCATTGAAAAAATAACTGCTCTGCAACGAAGATTTTTTGGCGTACTGATTATTGTAATTAAAGCCAGCTCCCTCGGTTGAGATGACCCCAGGGCGTTTGCCAACCACAATTGGCAAATTGACATTGGCAGAAGCATTGCCTCCACCGCCACGATTCGATGAGGCATTTAGGCTCGAAAAATTAGCGGCATCTTGGGGCGTAAAACCCTGCTGATTAAGGTTATTGAACAATCCTATGACCGAAAACTGTTGACTTGGACTAAAACGATTGACCGAAGTTTTGGCATTATAATATCCGTCGGTATTTCCTAAAGGCGGCACTCCCGCTACCGATGCAAAACCCATCGTACCTTTTTTGTGCGTATTTTTAAGCGTTACGTTAATCACCATTTCACGTTCGCCATCATCAACGCCCGAAAACTCGGCCTGCTCGGTCTTTTTTTCTACAACTTGTATTTTTTCAATCGACTCGGCGGGTAAATTTTTGAGGGCCAGCTGTGGGTCATTCCCAAAAAACTCTTTGCCATCGACGTATATTTTCTTGACTACTTTATTTTGGGTTTTTATTCCACCATTTTCGTCGATTTCGAGGGCAGGGACTTTCTTCAACAAATCTTCAAGATTATCGTTTTGTTGCGGTTTCAGCACGCCCGCATCAAATTCGAGTGTGTCTTTTTTCACTGCTACCGGCTCTTTGTTTCCTTTTACGACAACTTCATTGAGTATATTATCAGCACTATTTACCTTTAATTTTCCAACATCAGTTGAATCATTTTCGGCGATAAATGAGTGATAAGTTGTAGTATAACCAACAACCGAGATTTTGAAAATATAATTGGTCGTTGAAAGTCCCGAAAACACAAAAGCACCATTTTCTTTGGTGAGTTGATTAGCAATATTGGAAGAATCTTTGGCAGATAAAACACTTATAGTAGCAAAAGGAATCGCTTGGCCGCTTTCGTCAACCACAAGCCCTTTTACGGTAGATTTTTGTTGGGCAAATACCAAAGATGAAAGCAACATAAATATCAGAAAAAATGCTTGTTTCATCTTTGGTTGCCTTAAAGAGCGTTTCTTAGTTTTTTTGTAGTAGTGTCAATACAAATATAGGAATTGAATCATTGACTTACAGTAGAATTACCATAGAAAACGTCAATCGTGTATTTTTAGCAGACCAACAATGCAGAAAATTCGTCGAAATCGGGCATTAATTAAACAAACTCGTAAATTTTGAAGGCATTTCGGTTTCAAAACGTAAATCTTTACCCGTGATTGGGTGCTTGAATGCCAACACCCAGGCATGAAGACCGAGTCGTTTGATAGGGTCGGTTTTGGCACCGTATTTTTCATCGCCCACGACCGAATGCCCGATGTCTTTGGCGTGTACTCTAATCTGGTTTTTACGGCCTGTTTCGAGGTTTACTTTCAGCAGCGAAAAGTTTTTGTTGCTTTTCAAAACCTCATAGTGCGTAATGGCCTTCTGCCCTACTTCGGGATTTTTGCTCGAATAAACAATTAAAGCCTTGCTTTCGACCAGATACGAAGTGATTGTATCTTGCTTTTTCTCGACATATCCCTCAACTACGGCCAAATAGGTGCGTTCTTCGATGGTGGCGTTCCAAGATTCTTGCAAAAGTTTCTGGATTTTTTCACTCTTAGCAAACATCATCAAACCCGACGTTTCTCGGTCGAGGCGATGCACCACAAAAATACGATTGCGAGGGTCTTGTTTTTTTACGTGGCTACTCAAAATACTGTAGGCCGTATTATCTTTTTGTTTTTCGGTAGCGATAGAAAGCACCCCCGCTTGTTTCTCGATAACAATCAGATATTGGTCTTCAAAAACGATGTTTAAGCCTCGGTATCTTGCCTCCTCGGGAGCTTTTTTCCATTTAACTTCAACCACTTGTTCGGGTTTGAGTGGGTGATTGAACTGCGTAATTGGCTTACCATCAACATATATTTGTTTATCACGCAACAAAATCTTTACATCATTGCGGCTTCTACTCGTGATTTTTGCCAACAGAAACACCAAAAGTTCGGTTTCTTCGGTTACTTTGAATTGAGTAATTTCAGCTCTGACAGGTTTTGTTGTATTCGGTTTAAACTTTCTATCTTGTTGTCTCATTTTTGCTATTTCTCTCTGAATATTTGTTCAAAGGTAGGCAGAAATTCCATTAAAATTTTGATAAAGGGGCTTTATCAATCATTTATAGTACAGGCATAGAACCAAAATCAAAGAAAAAACGTAATATAAATTCAGTAAAACAATTTAATGCAATGACTGGTACTTTTGAAGAATTGGTGGGTTCGGACGAACCCGTTTTGATAGATTTCTCGGCCGAATGGTGCAAACCTTGTCGCAAAATTGATGCGATGCTCAATCAACTTGCCGAAGAACTCGACGAGGACATCACGATTATGAAAATCGATGTTGATAAAAATACGGCCCTCCGCAAAAAATATAAAATTGATGCAGTGCCTACACTCATTTTATTTCAAAATAGTAAACAATTGTGGCGACACACTGGACTTATTTCGGTTCCAGAAGTAGTGAGAGCTGTCAATAAAGCTTTGTAATTTTGCTTGAAAATAAAATGTGGCACACCTGTTATCAGTGATAAACGAGGTGTGCCACATTTTTTTGAGTTCTTTCTCGATAATAACAAGTTGGAAACTTGTTCTACATGTTACTTGATAATAATCTGACTAAAACCTCGATTATTGCGTTCGAGGCGAATCTGGGTAGCAATTCGCTCTTTTATTGACTCTACGTGCGAAATAATACCGATATTCTTTTGGGCTTCTTGTTGCAATTTTTCGAGTGTATTGAGTGCCAAATCGAGCGTTTCGGGGTCGAGTGTTCCGAAGCCCTCATCGATAAACAAGCTATCGAGTTTGATATTTTTAGAAGCTAAGTCAGACAAGGCCAAGGCCAACGACAAACTAATCATAAAAGTCTCACCACCCGAAAGGGTTTTCACCGAACGGCGTTCGTTGCCCATGTATTGGTCAACAATCATTAGTTCATCTTCGTCTTGTTCGCCAGGTTTATCGAGCAAATATCTATCAGATAAATCTACAAGACGACGATTCGCCAAAGCCATCAACCTTGAAAGCGTAAGTCCCTGAGCAAAAGTAGCGAATTTTTTACCATCGGCACTGCCAATATATTTCTCCAATAGCTCCCATTTCAAATTGTCTTTTTCTAAGATTTGCAGCTGAGCCTGCAAACGTTGAATCGCTTCTTTGGTTTGGTTTTGAGTGGCTAAATTTACCGAAATCTCTACTTGTTCTTTTCTTACTTGCTCTTGCAGCGTATTTGTCTCAGTTTGCTTTGCGAGTAATGTCTCCAAAGCCACACTTACATCATCTTTTGCTTGTATTTTATCTAATTCGCATTGTTGTTCCTTTATTTGTTCAATCAAAGTCTGAATGGCCAAAAGCAAGGCTTGTTTTTTATCTCGTAAAGCTTTAGCATTTTCGCTACTCAATATGGCTGCTTGACAAGATTTCAAATCTTCAAAACCCACTAATTTTACTTGACTTTCGAGTGCGACTCTGTCAGTCTCGAAAGTTTTTTGTTTGGGTAAAAGTTCGTCTTTAAGCTCTTTAATGGTTTTATTTGAAGATTGAATATTAGCTTGGGTCTTTACAAACCAAGTTTGGATATCGTTATATTCTTTTTCAAAATTCGCCCCACCGTATAATTCTTTTATTTTGATAACCAGTAAGTTATAATCACTTTGTAAAATTCTTGTAGCTGAACACAAACGATACAAACTCTGTAAATCTTTTAGTTTTTCTGCTTTATTTTCAATGCCATTCAGGGCATTTTGTTGTAATTCGATTGCTTTGATTTGGGCGTCAATTATTTCGGTGTTCCCTCCTACTTTTTCAAGTTTCAGTGCTTGCTTTTTTTCTTCGATTTTTACTTTTATACTCGAAATCTGCTCATTGAAAGTAGCAATTTTAGCAATTGCATTTTTCAATAAAACATCAGCCGAAGCCAACTTAGCATTAAGGTTTTGGAATGATTCGTTGAGTAATTTTTCTTCTTTTTTTGCTTCGCTGAGTTTCAAATCAATCTCCACATAATTATTGGCATAATGACTCAAAAATGGATGCTCGAGCGAGCCACAAAGCGGACAAGGCTCATCTTTTTTAAGCAAAGTTTGGCGGTCTTTTTCAAAATTATACGATTTCCCGAGCGTTTCTTTTTCTTTCTCTAATTGTATGATTTTTTCCGAAATACCCTTTATCAAAACTTGCACTTTTTCAAGTTCTGGCTTTTGACTTGTAATAAACGCCGTTTGTTGTTTTTCTTGCTCCTGTTCTCTTTTTATATCTTCACTAATCTTTACATACTCCCAAACAAATTGCTTCAAGGCCGTATAATTTCGGTGTTCTTCGGCCAAAAGCTCTCGTTTACCCTGCACCTCTTCTAAAGCCGAAATCTGAGCCAGCTTATAGGTTTCGTCAAGTGTGGCTTTGTGAGTAATACCAACATTTTTGATGCTTTCAATGATAGTGTCAGTTATTTGTCGATAATCAAAACGCAGCGAATTTTCGGAAATTTTATTGATAAATTCCTCAATTTGTGTTTCGTTTGCTTTTTTTGCGGCCTCCTGGGCCCCACGTTGGTTTTCGAGCTGCGTCAGTTTTTCTCTAAAATTTTGCAGAATTTCGAGAGCATTTTCAAGGTTAAGCGAGTTTTGTTCTTTGGTTAAATCCCCGATTTTTGTCAGAATTCTATTGAGTAGATTAGTGTTTTCTTCCAAACTTTTCTCTTCACTCGCCAAGCGTTCTTGTAGATTTTGGAGTGCTTTTTGTTGGCTTTCGAGCTGCAAAATTTGCGATTGAAAAGGCTCAGCTTTTTCATGAATTTGCAGTTTTTTTGCTTCAAAGTTCTCAAAATCGTTTAGATTTTGCTGTTCTTTGGCTTGTCGTTCGTTTTTTTCGGTAATGCTTTTCTGAAAATTCAGAATTTGATTTTTGAGTTCGATTTTGGTTTTAAAAGCCTGCAACTGAGCATCTAAATCAAGCAAGATTTTCTCAATTTCGGTTTTACGGTCGAGCCAAACTTGCTCTTGTTCGGGTGTGCTAAGTTTGCGTTTTTCGGTGTCGATATTGGTGCGTAAATCTTTAAGAGCTTGCCCTTTTTCTTTCGCAATTTCAAAAGCTTTTTTGCCGAGTTTGCGGTAAATCTGTGTACCCGTAATATCTTCGAGTAGTTTTCCTCGTTCGTCTTTTCCTGATTTTAGGAACTTAGCAAATTCGCCTTGCGAAAGCAAAATCGACTTAATGAACTGGTCGTACGAAAGTCCGATTAACTCTTCGTTTCGCTTAGGCACTTCACTTTTTTTGAGTGGTAATAATTGGCCCGTCTGTAAGTCGGTTATTTCCATTCCGTAATCATTGAGATTCTGATTACGGTTTATTTCAATCCACCATTTCGACACAAAATTGCCCGATTTGCACGAAAATTCAATTTCTACGGCACATTCTCGCTCACCTTTGGTTAGAATCGAGCCAGCCGAAGCGATAAAATCTTTCGATATTTTTTTATCAAATCTCGGAATTTGGTTGAAAAGTGCGAGCGTGATAGCATCTAAGAGCGTAGATTTTCCTGCCCCCGTTGGCCCAACGATGGCAAATAGCCCCGCCGAACCCAATGGATTTTCGGTGAAATCAATGCGATGTTCGCCCTTGAAAGAATTGATATTTTTGAGGTATATTTTATTAATTTTCATCGTCTTGCTCAACCATTAGTAATAATTCAGTGAAGGCTTCCATCATCAAGGTTCGGTGTTCTTCAGAGAGTGAATTTTCTTTTTCAAGGCGTTTTTGTAGCATTGATTTCTCCGAAATATCTTCTAAATTTTGTCCTTCTACAAACAATTCTTCACTGCTACTCACTTCGTTTTTAAAACTAATTCTATGTTTTAGTACAATGGCATTTTCATCATCAAAAACCGCAATCAAATCATTCAATTCTTTGATTATCAATGGATTAAAACTTTCTTCAATCACTTCAACCTCAAGAAAAGATTTTAGTTGGGCTGGGTTCTGAAAGGCAATCAATTTAGATTTTACTTCTTCGAGTGTACCCGAAATGCGTTTTAATTCTCTGAATTTCGGTACTTCGATGGCCTTGATTTCTTGAATCTTATTTTCGGAAAGTTCGAGAAGCAATACTATTTTTTGGTCGTTTTTCTCACTAAAACTCAATGGAATTGGCGAACCAGAATAACGGATTCGCTCGTTTCCGCCAATGATTTGCGGGCGGTGAATATGCCCAAGTGCCACATAATCAAAGGTTTGGGAGAAATCATTGCCATCGACCGAAGCTAAATTCCCAATCTGAATTTCACGCTCCGATTCCGAACTTATTGAGCCATTGGCGTAGAGATGCCCCATCGCAATTTTGGGTAAATCTGGGTATTTTTCTTGACAGATTTCGGCCAAAGTATCATAGTGTTTTTTGATACCCAAACGCACATTTTCGATTCTTGAAGTGCCACTTTCACCCTCAACAGCCTGACGTAAATCGGCATCACGCAGATACGGGACAGCACACACTACGAGGTTTTCAAGCAGCACAATTTCGTTTTCGATGGGAGTTATCGCTCCACCAACTACTTTTATATCAAGCAATTGTAGAATTTCTCGTGGAGCATCGAGCATCTGAGCCGAGTCGTGGTTTCCGCCCGTAATGATGATTTTGCATTTGAGTTGAATCATTTGGCGTAAAAACCAATAATACATCGCACGGGCTTCGATGGGAGGATTTGCCAAATCAAAAATATCGCCTGATATGAGCAGTAAGTCGATTTTTTGCTCCTGAATAAGATTTATCAACCAATCCAAAAA